>DASYZH010000177.1:0-8465 GCA_035946435.1 Puia sp.
GTGGACGCCGTGTTCGCCAGCGGCCACACCGAGAACAAATCGCAGTATACGGTGATGGCCAACGTCGAAGGGCTCGTACAGCAGGCTTATGTGGTGGAGGGCGATACGGTGCACGGGGGGCAGCGGCTTTTCCGGATACAGAACGATGTCCAGCGAACGCAGGTGGCTAACGCGGCTACCAACCTGGATTTTGCACGGACCAATGCCGCAGAGGGGTCGCCGCAGATCGTCCAGCTGGAGGCGCAGATCGCGCAGGCCCAAAAGAAACTCAGCGTAGACTCCGTGAATTACGGGAGGTATTCGCGGCTGGTCAGGACGCAGGCCGTATCGACAAACGACTTTGACAATGCCAGGCTTACGTACCAGAACAGCCAAAGCTCACTGACCGTATTAAAAAAAAATCTCGCCGACTTGCGCCACAACCTCAATCTCAGCGTGGACAATGCCCGGGCGCAATACCAGATCCAAAAAGAGAATGACAACTACTACGATATCAACAGCGTAGGCGACGGCGTGGTGATGAACGTCGACAAACGCGCGGGCGACTATATCAAAAAAGGCGACGCCATTGCCACAATGGGCACGGGTAGCGTGATCATTAAGCTCGACATCGCAGAAGACGATATCCGGCGGGTACGGGTAGGACAGCGGACGCTGATCGCCTTAAACAGCGAAAAAGAGAAGACCTATACTGCGATGATCACCAAGATCTATCCGGCGTTCAACAGCGTGGAGCAAAGCTTTGTTGCGGAGGCCGCCTTCGACACGGTGCCGGATCATTTGTTGAACGGTACGCAGCTGCAGGCCAATATCATCATCGAGACCAGGACGAATGCACTGGTGATCCCCAGCTACTGTCTGGTAAACGACAGTTTTGTCTTCGTGAAGGGCGACGAAGAGAAGCACCGCGTGCAAGTGGGCATCCGCACATTGGAATGGGTGGAGATTACCGCCGGCCTCAAGGAAGGTGAGTCGATCCTGACACCAAAACAACAACCATGACCGCGACGAATCTGAAAATAGCAAAGGTCCATTTGACCACAAAGATCAGGCAGACGCTGGTGGCGCTGCTCGGCGTGACCTTTGGCGCGTCCATGTACATCTTCATGAACAGCTTTATGTCGGGAGTCAACGATACCCAGACGATGCTGGCCTTTACTTCGCTGGCGCATATCCGCATCTACAACGACGGCCCCGCAGACAATACGAATCTGGTCCGGAAAACATCTCCGGCGGGGACGGCTATCAACATCCGCAATGCCAAGCTGATCCAATATACCACGGGCATTAAGAATACGGCGGCGATCCTGAAGCTGGTGAGTGACCAGCCGGAGGTGGTAGCCATTACGCCGCAGGTGAATATCAATGTCTTCTTCAGGAATGGCGGGAATAAGATCAACGGAACCCTCTCGGGGGTAGACGTGGAGAACGAGGATAAACTGTTCGGTATTGCACAATACATGGTCGCGGGCAGCTGGAATCAGCTGAAATACCGGCCGGACGGGGTGTTCCTGGGCGCCGATCTGGCCCATAACCTGAGTGTCAATATAGGAGATAATATCAATCTGTTGACTTCGGACGGGGTTGCACATAACTATAAGCTCATCGGCATCTTCCGGACCAATGTCCGGAGCGTCGACCAGACCAAGGCGTATATCAATATCTCGGCGGCACGGCAGCTGTTGAATGTCAACCAGGAATATGTCACCGATATCCAGGTGAATGTCCGCGATTATGAGGAGACGGCGCCGGTGGTGAGCCGGATCGCGCCGGTGATCCCGTACCGGATCGAGAGCTGGCAGATGGCCAATCAGCAGCTGGAGGCCGGCTCGGAGCTACGGAATATCATCGCGGTGGCGGTATCGCTTACCATTCTCATGGTGGCCGGTTTCGGCATCTACAATATCATGAACATGACCATCAACGAGAAGATCCGTGAGATTGCGATCCTCAAGGCGATGGGGTTCTCGGGAAAGGATGTCACGCAGATCTTTTTGACGCAGGCGTTGGTGATCGGTGCGGCGGGCGGCGTGGTGGGGATGGGACTGGGATTCGTGTGCTCCGCTTTTGTGGAGCATATACCTTTCAGGATTGCCGGGCTGAGTCATCTACCGATGACGTATAATAGCAGGGATTATCTGTTCTCGTTCGTTTTTGGGTTGATCACCACCTTTATCGCGGGTTATCTGCCGGCCAGGAAGGCGGCGCGGATCGACCCGGTAACCATCATCAGGGGATAAGTTATGGAGCATACATTAGCGTTAAAAGCGAGTAATATCGTGAAATACTTTTATGAACCGGACGAATTCCAGGTGCTGAGAGGGCTGAGCTTCGAGGTCAGAAAAGGCGAATTCCTTTCGTTGACGGGCAAATCAGGTTCGGGTAAGTCGACCCTGCTGTATGTACTGAGCACGATGGATACCGATTACCAGGGTGAGCTGGAGATCAACGGCGAGCGGCTTACGGGACGTACGCAGAACGAGCTGGCGGCATTCAGGAATGAGCACATTGGATTCGTCTTTCAGTTTCATTACCTCTTGCCGGAATTCAGCGTCCTGGACAACGTGATGCTGCCAGCATTGAAATTAAAACGAAAGAGCAGGCAGGAGATCGAGGCGAAAGCTTACAGCGATCTGGAGATGCTGGGACTCAAAGACCAGGCGTTGAAGTTGGCCAGCAAGCTTTCCGGTGGACAGCAGCAGCGGGTGGCCATTGCGCGGGCGTTGGTCAACGAGCCGGGTATCATTATGGGCGATGAACCCACCGGCAACCTGGATTCGAAAAATACGCAGGTGGTTTTCGATATCTTCCGGCAACTGGCGAGAGAGCGGGGGCAAACGATCATCGCCGTGACGCATGATGAAGATTTTGCCCGGAATAGCGACCGGACCATCGATCTCAGTGATGGGCAGATAATATGATATCTTTATAACGTGAAAAGATTCAATCTCGGGACGGGTATCCCTTTTTCCCTTTTGATCTCGGTGATTGCCGTCGTGATCCGGCTTGTGGGGATCGCGTCCGCAGATCTGAAGCTGTACCTGATGCTTACCGGCTACTTTTTTGTCTTCTCGCTGATCTGCTGGATCGTGAATGTTGCGCTTATCGATTCGCGCTGGATACGGCAGTCGAAATACCGGAAACAGAAATTTTATGCCGTGACCCTGCTCTTCGGCGGGTGTCTTTCGATCTTTTGCATTCTGCTGAACTCGTGGCTCAAGGTAGGTTTTATGACAGCCGCGGAGATCGTCGCCCTGCAGGGCCGTAATAAGTTGATCGTGTTCTTTTTCCGCGGCATGCTGTTCAATCTTTTCAACGCCTTTCATGCCGCGCATATCCGGCAGATGAAAGACCATGAACAGAGCATGATCGAGCTGGAGCAGCTCAAGCAGGCCAACCTGCAGGCGAATCTCTCGGGACTGAAGGCGCAGCTCAGTCCGCATTTTCTCTTCAATACGTTCAATACCTTATCGTCCCTTACCGGGGAACAGCAGGTCAAGAGCTATGTCGACCAGCTGGCCAATGTCTACCGGTACCTCCTGGACCATCATAAACACGACCTGGTAGAGCTCAAGCGGGAGCTGGATTTCACCAAATCGTATCTCTATATCATGCAGACACGGCTCGAGTCGGCGCTGGAAGTGTCGATGCTCATCGAGGCCGGCTGTATGACCCGTGGGGTACCGCCGCTGACGGTGCAGCTTTTGGTGGAGAATGCCATCCGGCACAATATCGCCTCGGTGTCGAAACCGCTGCGGATCAGCATCCGGACGCAGGACGGATCGCTCTTCGTAACCAACAACCTGCAACCCAAGACGTCGATCCGGACGACTTCGGGTATCGGCCTGACGAATATCAATGAGCGTTATAGGCTGCTTTTGGGTCGTGAGATACAGATAGCCATGGACGATCTTTTTTTCACCGTTAAACTACCCTTGAAAGCATGAATGTGCTGATCATCGAGGACGAGGCCCGGAGTGCCAAGGAGCTTGTGCAGCTCATTGCGGCGGCGGATGCCGGCGTGCGGGTGATCGCGATCCTCGAATCGGTGGAGCAGGGGGTGGCATGGCTGGCAGCGAATCCGAATCCCGACCTGATCTTTTCCGATATACAGCTTACGGATGGATCGAGTTTCGATATCTTTCAGCGGGTGCCGATCACCTGCCCCATTGTTTTCTGCACGGCGTTCGACGATTACCTCATGGATGCTTTCGAGACCAACGCTATCAGCTATCTGCTGAAGCCGGTGACAAGGGAAAAGGTCGAAGGCGCGTTGCAAAAGCTGCGGCTGCTGCGGGGCGGGGACAGGGAGGACGGGCAGGCGGGCGTGCAAAGCCTGCTGCGACGCCTTAAACAGCCTTATAAGAGCACGATCCTGGTGAACCTGCGGGAGAAGATCATCCCGGTGGCGACGCGGGACATCGCCTATTTTTATATGGAGCATTCGGTGGTGGAGGTCTGCACGCTCCAGCAGCAGAAATATTTTATCACCGGGAGCATGGACGAGCTGGAGAAGACGTTGGACCCGGAGCTGTTCTTTCGGGCAAACCGGCAGTATCTCATCGGCCGGGCGGCGATCGCCAGTGTGGAGCGGTCTTTTTCCCGGAAGCTGATGGTGAAGCTCACGGTACCGACGAGGGAGACCGTTGTGGTGAGCAAGGCCAAAGCATCGGAGTTCCTTGGTTGGCTGGCATGAATAAGCCGGCCTAACTAACTGAGACCGGCCTATTGTCTACCTGAACCACCTGAACTATCACAAAGGTGCGGCAGTTGCGGCTACCCGACAATACCATTTTGCGGTATTACCAGTAAGTGGAATTCAGTATCCGCGCGCGTAACCGGGGAATTTAGAAAAATAGCCTATTTTTAGCCGCGGAAAAAAACGCGATGCTGGTATGAGAATTCTTCCCTTCTTCCTTTCGCTTCTTCTTACTGTCGGTTTGGTGTACTGTCTCGACAGACCTTGGGGCCAGACGCCGGTAATGGGGCGTTTCCTGAGCCCGCAGCATGGGTTTTGGCAGAATGCCGAGCCGACGGACCAGGATTTCGACGGGCAGATCAAGCTGCCGGGGCTAAGGGCGAAGGGAGATGTTTATTTCGATGAGAACCTGGTCCCGCATGTCTTTGCGGCCAACCGGCGGGATGCCTGCTATATCGAAGGCTATCTGCACGCGCGGTTCCGCCTTTGGCAAATGGAGTTCCAGACCTTTGCGGCGGCGGGCCGGATCAGCGAGGTGCTGGGGCCGGGGACGAATAATGGTTTTATAAAATACGACCGTGGCATGCGACGGCTGGGGATGGTGACGGCTGCCAGGCGTGCGCTGGAGGCTGTAAACGAAGATGCCGAAACGAAGGCGGATTGCGATGCCTATACGGCAGGTGTCAACGCCTATATCAGCAGTCTGACCGCCAGTGGGCTCCCGCTGGAGTATAAGCTGCTGAACTATGCCCCCGAGCCCTGGAGCAATCTTAAGACCATGCTTTTCGTCAAGTACATGGCCTTCGACCTGGCCGGAGGGGACAACGATTTCCAGATGACCAACGCCAAGGCTTTTTTCACCAAAGAGCAATTTGCATTACTCTACCCGGAGGTGCAGGACAGCGTCGACCCGGTGATCCCGAAAGGTACGCCCTTCCTGGCCCCCCATTTCCGGCCCAAACCGCCTGCTACCGTAGACAGCCTGTACCTCAACAGTACCACAACGGTCACGGATATGGAGAAACTGCCGGACCCGGATAACGGGAGTAACAACTGGGCCGTGAGTGGCCGGAAGACGTTGAGCGGTAAACCTATTCTTTGCAACGACCCGCATCTGAGCCTTACGCTTCCCAGCATCTGGTACCAGATGCAGATCCATACGCCAGACTACAATGTCTATGGCGTCAGCTTTCCCGGTGCACCCTATGTGATCATCGGGTTCAACGACGACTGCGCCTGGGGTATCACCAACTCGGAAAGGGATGTCCGGGACTATTATACGATCAAATTCAAGGACGAGACGCGAAAGGAATATTGGTTCAACGGGGCGTGGAAAGAGGCCTCCCAGCGGGTAGACACGATCCGCATCAAGGGTCAGGCGCCGATGTACGATACGGTGGCGATTACGGTCTTCGGTCCGGTGATGTTCGACCCTACCTATACCGGTTTCGCCGACGAGGCGAGCGACAAGAGCTATGCGGTGTGCTGGAAGGCCGCACATCGATCGGACGAGCTGCGGACCTTTCGAAAACTACAGCAGATCCGGAATTATTCGGACTATAAAGACGCGATAAAGACGTTCGAGAGCCCCGGGCAGAATTTTGCCTTTGCCGATAAAGCCGGTGAGGTAGCGCTCTGGCAGCAGGGCGCTTTTCCCGCCAAGTGGAAGGAACAGGGGCGGTTCGTGATGCCGGGCGAGGACAGCTCGTATATGTGGCAGGAAGACAGCATCCCTATGGAAGAGAATCCCTATATGCTGGCCACCGACGACAACCGCGGTTTTGTGAGCAGCGCCAATCAGCTCCCGGTGGATACCACCTACCCGTATTATCTGGGCATCAATTTCCCGCCCTATCGGGGGCTGTATATCAACCGGCGGCTGAACAATATCAACAGCATCACTCCGGCCGATATGATGTCCTTGCAAACGGATAACCACGATGTATTTGCGGAGATGGCCCGGCCATTGCTGTTGCGTAATATCCAGGATCTGCGGCTGAACGACAATGCGCGGGCGGCGCTGCGGGTCGTCAAGGACTGGAATTTGAACGACGACCCCGACGAAGAAGGGCCGGTGATCTTCAACTACTGGTGGAACCATCTGCAGCATGATATCTACGACGACGAGTTCAGCAAGACGACCCTGCCGTTGAAGCGGCCGTTCGAAAGCACGCTGCTGGAGGCTTTGTTGCGGGATACGGCCTATCAATTCATCGACGATGTGAACACTCCGCAAAAAGAGACCCTGCCGCAGGTAGTCACCACAGCTTATCTCCAGGCAATGAACGATCTGGCGGAAGCGGCGAAAGATGACAAGCTGACGTGGGCTAAAAATAAAGATACCTGGGTCCGGCACAACCTGCGGTTTGCCGCGCTAAGCCGGCCGCATCTACCCATTGGCGGAGGGGTACATTGCATCAACGCGGCCAAGCCGTTGCACGGTCCCAGCTGGCGGATGATCGTGCAGCTGACGACGCCTACCGAAGCTTACGGCATCTACCCTGGTGGCCAAAGCGGCAACCCGGGCAGCCCTTATTATGACACGTTTGTCGACAAATGGGCGGCAGGCAAATACAACCCCCTTTGGATCATGGAGGCTAACGATGTGAAGAACCAGCATGTGAAATGGGTGATGCATTTTTCCGGCAGCTAAAAATTAAACGCATTCGATATGATAGCCAAATTTATTGTGACTACGGTACTCATTGCCTTGCTGAGCTTTATCAGCGGGTTATTTCTGCCCTGGTGGACGATTGCCGCGGTGGCCTTTATGGTCAGTGCGCTGATCCCCCAGCAGCCGCTGATCGCTTTCCTGGCGGGGTTCCTGGCGCTTTTCTTGCTATGGGGTGGAATGGCGCTCGTCATCGACCTGGCCAATGGGAGCATCCTCAGCACCCGGGTGGCGGGTATCCTTCCATTGCATGATTCTTCCTGGGCCTTGATCCTGGTAACCGGTCTGGTGGGCGCCCTGGTAGGCGGCGGAGGGTCGCTGACAGCCTCGTATCTGCAGAAACGCAAGCCAAAGGCTAAAATGAAGTAAGCGTATGCTACGGTTGCTGGCAGTGATGATGGTTTTAAGTCTGTGTGGGACGGCCTATGGCGCCAGGGTTACCGGCATCGTGCGTGACGAGAAGGGAAATCCGTTGGCGTATGCTTCATTGACCATCAAGGGAACGACACGGGGTGTCACCGCGGGCGGCGATGGCCGGTATAGCATCGAGCTGGCGGCGGGCGATTATACCCTGGTGTGCCAGTACGTAGGTTATGCCCGCGAGGAGAAAAAGATCAGGGTCGGATCGGATGGCCTGGTAGTCGATTTCCAGCTTTCCCGGCAGCAGCTGTCCATGGCGGCAGTGGTAGTGCGGCCTGGCGGCGAAGACCCGGCGTATGCTATAATCCGGCATGCCATCAAGAAACGCAAGGATTATGAGAACCCGCTCGACTCCTTCACCTGCGAAGCGTATATCAAGACGCTGGCGCGGACCCGCGGCCTGCCCAAACGCATCTTTGGCCAGAAGATCGAAGACCAGGACAAGAAGGATATGGGCGTCGACTCGGCCGGCAAAGGCATCATCTATCTCTCCGAGTCGCTGACGAAGATCTCGTACAAGCGACCGGGCAAGATCAAGCTGGAGGTGCTATCCGGCCGGGAAAGCGGAAGCAACGGTTTCGGGTTTACCATCCCCACCTTCATTAATTTCTATAACAACAACGTCAATGCGCTGGGGGATCAAATGAACCCGCGTGGGTTCGTGTCGCCGATAGC
>DASYZH010000178.1:0-3773 GCA_035946435.1 Puia sp.
ACGGGAACCGAACCGTCTTTGTCCGCATGCTGGATGAGGATGCCACCATCATAGCCCTCTGTAATGACGATTATACGCCCGTTTATACGGCCAAACGCCTTTGTGATCTCTTCGGCGACTATCACCAGCTGCAGAGCCGCGAAAGCTTCGACGAAGAGCCGGACCCCGCCGACAGTACCGGTGGCAATACGATAGCCGCTACGCCCGATACGGTCGCTCCGGCCAAAAGAGGCCCCGTAGCCTTTTCCGTCGCACCCGCGCCGGCCGGCCGTCACCATTCCGTCCACCACTCCGTCCACAGAAAGGTGGCGCATTACGTCAAGCACAAGCCGGCAAGGAAAAAGACCGGTCAGACCCAGCAGGCAGCGTAACGCCCTTCACGGATGGCGATCCGCGTCCCGCCCGCCGGCACCCCGATTGCCGGCTCACCGAAATTGCCTAAATTTCCGCATGGAAATCTTGTCGGCCGAACAGATCCGGGCATGGGACGAATATACCATGCAGCATGAACCCATCGCCTCCATCGACCTCATGGAGCGGGCCGCGGGCAGCTGTCTGTCCTGGCTCGAAAAGGCGGGCCATCTGGGAAGATCTTTTTCCATCTATTGCGGTAAAGGGAATAACGGCGGGGACGGCCTGGCGCTCGCAAGGATGTTGTCGTCGCTGGATTGCGCCGTCTCGGTGCATATCCTCGAGTTCGGGCATATCGGCACGGAAGATTTTCAGGCCAATCTGGCCTTGCTTCATGATACGCCCGTCGAAGTCCGTTTCGTCCAAACCGAAGAACATTTCCATCCCATACCAGCCGGCAACATCCTGATCGACGCGCTCCTGGGCTCGGGCCTCAACAGAAAGCTGGAGGGCGTCACGGCGGGGCTCGTCGAGCATCTCAACCGGAGCGGCAACGAGATCATCGCCATCGATATTCCCAGCGGCCTGTTCGTGAGCAGGAGCTCTAAAGGCAATACCGTCGTCCGCGCAACGCATACCCTCAGCTTCCAGGTCTATAAGCCGGCCTTTCTGATGCCCGAGAACGAGGCCTGGGTGGGCGAGGTCCATATCCTGGATATCGGGTTGCATCCCGGGTTTCTTCAGAAGACGAACAGTGATTCCGAGCTGCTGGATCCCGTCATCATCCGGGCGATCTACAAGCCGCGGAACAGCTTTGCGCATAAGGGCAATTTCGGTCATGCCCTGCTGGTGACCGGCAGCTATGGGAAGATCGGCGCCGCCGTGCTTTCCGGTCGTTCCTGTCTCAAGACCGGCGCGGGGCTGGTGACCATCCTGGTGCCGCGCTGCGGGTACAATATCATCCAGACGACCCTGCCCGAAGCCATGGTCCTCACGGATGAGGATGAGAAGATCCATACGGTATTGCCGCCTGCGGAGGGCTCCGGCACTGCATCCGGCGCTGCATCCGGCGGGGATGGAGGTTCCGGGGGTGCATCCGGCAGCACGGACGCTGCCCTCGATAAATATTCCGTTGTCGGCGTAGGGCCCGGACTAGGCCAGGACCCGCGGACAGTCGCCTTTTTATGGGAACTCCTGCGGCGGTACCGCAAGCCCATGGTCGTCGACGCCGATGCACTCAATATCCTTGGCGCGAATCCTGATAGGATGGGGCTCCTTCCCCCCTACTCTATCCTTACGCCGCACCCAAAGGAATTCGAGCGGCTTTTTGGACCGTCGACCGACGATTTCGCCCGGCTCGACAAGGCCCGCGAGATGGCGCGCCGGCATCAATGCATCATTGTGCTCAAGGGGCATTATACCTTTATCGCCATGCCGGGGGGCAAGAGCTATTTCAACTCTACGGGCAATGCGGGAATGGCCAAAGGCGGCAGTGGCGACGTGCTTACGGGAATTCTGACGGCCCTGCTGGGCCAAACCTACTCCCCCGGCGAGGCGGCGCTCCTCGGCGTTTATCTGCATGGGCTGGCGGGTGATCTCGCCGCCGCGGCCGATGCTCAGGAAAGCATGCTGCCCACCGATCTCACCGGGCAGCTGGGCAACGCCTTCCAAATCATTCAGAAAAGCCAATACTCATTTTGTCAGGTTGCCGAAGCACCGTATTTTTGCGTCCCCCGTTTGACCGGCGTCGCCTGTCAAGCCTCGGGAAGTAGCGCAGCCCGGTAGCGCACTACGTTCGGGACGTAGGGGTCGCAGGTTCGAATCCTGTCTTCCCGACAATGGTCTAAAGCTATCTTAAGACGGAAGCCCGTAAACGCCGAGTTTACGGGCTTTTTTGTACGTTTATCCCGCACCTTTGCGATATACGCCCTGCCCTCCTCCTCGCCTTCTGTGGTCTCTCCCAACCCCCGTCAACTCCTTGACGTCCTATGTCGGTTAGTTTTTTTCGCCCGGCGAATAATTTGTTATCTTCAGAACGCTAACAGGCATCTGCCATGAACGCAAGATCGAAAAAAGGAGGGCATAATAACCATTGGGCGTTGACTCGCTTTAATGGGTTCATTGCGTTGGCATCTATATTTATACCCATAGGCTTTCTGCTATTCAGTAACGAATTCGAGAATATGGGGACGTCTTTTACCTCTCCGCCTCTTGCACACACCATTGAAGACAGCCTATTGCCTAAGAGCGCCTATTGGACGACCTTTAAGAATGCCAATTACATAAATGATACCTATTCCAGGAACAATAGTGGCAGGCCCAAAGACCTGATCTTATACAAAACTGCATTTCTATTGGATACCAATGATGCAGCCTGTGGATGTGATGAAGTTCCTATGGAGAAAGATTACTATGGCGGAGACCCGTGTCGCGAAATTTATTGCAATGATTTCAATGATGTTCTTTTCGCAAAATGCCTGTTTAGCCATCAAGTCGTAGCGGAGTGTGATTTTAAATCGGCTGTTTTTGATTCTACTTCTTTTGTCCATTGTAAGTTTATGTTTTGCGACTTCTCCAGGGCCGTTATAAATAGCTCCGTTACATTTAAGGATTGCAGATTTATATATTGTATTTTTCGGAACGCGAATTTTTCACCCAGATTGGAAGATAGCCTTGAATTGAATGAATGTGATCTGTTCCACTGCAATTTATTTGCGGGTAATTTTGACTCTACTGCGCTGGAATGGAGGAGCAACAACAACGTTTATTACATGAATTGCCAAAGCGCCCGAATGAAAGATAAGCTAAAACAATTGGGGCTAAAAGAAGATGTCGAGTATGTAACTGCAGCCGAAAAAAAGAACCTGATCCTTAATTACGCCAACCGGCAGAACTATTTTACCCAACACCTGCTGCTGGGCAATTTTTTGAATGACTATGGTACCAATCCCCTAAAGCCATTGATACCCATATTTTTTTTACTTCCGGTCTTTTTTCTCATCTATTACAGAATGTCTTTTCAGCGATGTATTTTCTTGACCTGGAACGGTTCGCTGAAAAACAAAGGGGTGGTGAATAAATATACGACAGATGTCAATCGGTTTGTAAATGGCTCGATCGCTAAAAGATTTGAGGCTGTTATGGCTTTTACTTTTATCTCCTGCTTTTCTTTTGGGTTTTCGCTCCTTAAAGGGCTGGATTTTCAGACGATCATTTCTGCTTTTCAAAAGCGGAATGTTTTGTTTTCCAGCGAGGGAACCGTAAAACTGATCACCGGCTTTCAATCCTTATTGGTTTTTCTATGTTTTACTTTGTCGATCATAGCGCTGTTATGACCCGGATACTCCTTTTTCTCACGCTCGCCGCCATTGGCACCACTGCCCATTCCCAGGTCCAGGTCAGCCAGGAACCCCGGCATCATA
>DASYZH010000179.1:0-11528 GCA_035946435.1 Puia sp.
TGCGGACAGCACCAAGCAATTCCATTCGCAGGTACAGGTCCTGACCAAGACCCTGGGCTCCCTGAACGCCATCTACGAGCTGGAACTGCAGGATACCAACAACCATCTGAAAGCCATGAACAATTTCTATGGCAATCTGGCCAAGGCATCCGAAGCCATGCAAGGCAGCGTAGCAGACGCTAAGAAAACGCAGGAGCAGATCGCACAGCTCGCCAAAAACCTGGGTAACCTCAACCATGTCTATGGCAATATGCTGAGCGCAATGCAAGGCCGCCCGACGGCATAATTGGACACGATTGAGCCCAATAGCCCGTTTTTACCGGCCCGAAATGAAAAATTCAACCGAATGCCCGTCGCAGGATATTCACCAAGCCGCCACCGGCGGCTCGTCCGAAGGACAGACGTTAATGACCGAAAAAACTATTCCGTAAAAAGAGATAATATTACTGACCCATGTCTTTACCAAAAGAGCCACGGCAGAAGATGATCAACATGATGTACCTGGTGCTTACGGCGCTCCTCGCGCTGAACGTATCGGTGGAAGTGTTGAATGCCTTCAAAACCGTGAACCATAGCATCGAACGGTCCAACCAGGTCGTCGATGAAAAAAATGACATCACTTATGCCGCCTTCACCCGCGAGGTGAGCGATCCGCAGACCGCTGCCCAAGCAAAAACCTGGATGCCAGCGGCCATGCAGGTGAAATCGATGGCTGCCACGTTCACCACGTACCTGGACAGCCTTAAAGCGAAACTGATCGCCAATTCCAGCCCTTCTGTGAAAGATGGCAAACCGGAATTCGCCGACGGTAACCTCGATGCCGCTACCCGTCTCTTCGACGTGGAAGGCCAGGGCAAGATCCTATACGACAGCCTCGGGAAATTCCGGCAGGACCTGCTGAATATCCTGAATCCCGAGAACTTCCCGGGCATATCGGATAAGGTCAAGCAAGACCTCCTTGCACAACAGGCTGAGTTTAAAAAACGCCTGCCTGTTGATAACCTCATCCCTCCGAGTCAGGAAGGTAATGAGCTGGTGGGTAACGACAGCGCCCATAACTGGACCATCCGTTACTTCCACATGACCCCGACGATCGCAGCGCTGACCATCCTCTCGAAATTCCAGAGCGATATCAAGAACTCCGAATCCCAGGTCGTCGACTATCTGCACAAGCAGGTTGGCGAAGTAAAGATCGTATTCAACAAATTCGAACCACTGGTCGAAGCCAACGCAAGCTACGTAATGCCGGGTGACGATGTAGATGTGACCGCGGGTGTAGGCGCCTTTAGCGACGCCGCGAAGCCTGAGATCACCATCAACGGCACGAAATATGATGCAGGCCCCGACGGGACAGCCGAATTCAAAACCAAGGCCGCAGGCGCAGGCGAACACTCCGTTGTCGTGCACATTGTCTACAAAAAACCCGATGGCTCCGACGGCGTGGCTGACAAGACCATCAAGTATACGGTCGGTGTACCCTCCGGCGCCTCTATCTTCCTCGAAAAGATGAACGTGGTGTATGTGAAGGAAGACAACCCCGTGCGCATCTCGGGCGGTAGTGTGGGTGCAGAAAAAGTACATGTCAGCTTCGATAAGGGTGAAATTACCCATACCTCGGGCGACGAATACGTTGTCGTTCCCACTACCCCGGGCGATGGAACGATCACCGTCACCGCCAACGGGAAACCCTTCACCTTCCCGATGCGCGTCAAATACCTGCCGAACCCCGTGGGTTTCATAGGTACCAAGATGGGTGGCATCATGTCCTCCGCCGAATTCAAAGCCAACGGCGCCTTGCTGGCCCGCCTGGAGAACTCGGAATTTCAGAGCGCCTTCCAGGTCGTCAGCTACAAAATAGGTGCGCTGGGCGGCAACATCAACCAATACCAGGAAGCACCCAACGAAGGTCCCCGCTGGACCGGCGCTGCGGCTGCGATCGTAGCCAAGTCATCCCCGGGTACGAACGTCTTCTTCACGGAGATCCACGTAAGGGGTAAGGATGGCCGGATCCGTGAACTACCGCCGATGGTGTTCAACTTGAAATAAAGAATATTGATCTGTCCGCCGCCTGCAAAATCTTAGAGTGGCGGACAGATCTTTCAAAACAAACGAGATGAAAAAGTATCTTATCAGATTATGTGTGCTGGCGATCGCCGGTTCGATCCTGGTGGGGAATGTCGATGCACAGACTAGAAGGAAGCCGAAACGTGCGACTGTCGGCAGAAGCAAAACCAGGAAGAAAGGCACCACGACCTCGAAGAATGCCGCAACCGATGCGACCGTGGCCCCCGCCAAAGACACTACCGCTAAACCCGCCGTCGTGCTGCAAGCGGATATCAAGCTCGATACGCCGCGTAAATCGCTGCGTAACGACGCCGTCATCGAGCGTAATCTGGTAAAAGATCGTACACCGCTGCCCTATCAGCATATCCGCGAGGACGATGCCGTCTACCGCCAGCGCGTTTGGGAAGAGATCGACGTGCACGAGAAGATGAACCTGCCTTTTGTTTACAAAGCAAAAGAAGATAACGGCGACCAGCGCCTGATCTATATTCTGCTGAATGCGATCAAGGCCGGCCAGATCACCGCCTTCGACGCTAACGTGGACGACCGGTTCACCACGCCCATGACCTTTCAGGAAATTGCCGGTCGATTGGTAGCGCAGCCCCACACCATCCAGGTGCCCGATCTCAAGAACGACCCCGATGGTTCCAAAGGCCTGATGCGCGATACCCTCATCCAGGAAGAATTCAACCCGGACGATATCGAACGCTATCAGATCAAGGAAGAATGGGTGTTCGACAAAGAATCCTCTACGCTCCAGGTGCGTATCCTGGGTATCGCCCCGGAGAAAACGATCAAGAATCCCGACGGCTCTTTCCTCGCCGTTACCCCGATCTTCTGGGTCTACTATCCCGACTGTCGCCCGCTGTTCGCCAAATACGAAGCGTATAATGGTAAGAACTACGGCGCCCGCATGAGCTGGGAAGAGCTGTTCGAAAGCCGGATGTTCAGCGCCCGTGTGATCAAATCAACCATCGACAACCCGAGCGACAGTTACATCGCCAACTATATCAAGGACCCCATCCTCCGATTGCTGGAAGGGGACAAGATCAAAGAAAAGATCTTCGACTACGAGCAGGATCTCTGGTCGTACTAGACAGACATAAAGTCTCGGGCCGCCACCGGCGGTTCGGGATGATATAGATCAACAATTTTTCCCGGAACGGGCGCCGCATATTAACGGCGCCCGTTCGGTTTTAACAAAATAAGTAACTATAAATTAATTAGTTATTCCGGTTTATTTTTTTTAAAAATACCCATTGTCGGGTATTGCCGGATTGAATAGTTTTACTACTTTTACAACGGTTTTTCATAGGATATTGGATTTTAAAAACGGGGCTGGATATCTATCCTGGCCCCTTTTTTTTGGCTCTACCGCCCCTCTCTACCCCTGGTTCTTCGTCGAGCCCACTCCGGGTGTTATCCCCAGGGTCCCTGGCTCCTGCAGGCCTCCCCTTAGTCCGTTTGACTATCCTCCTTAGGCGTCGGATCGACAACCTTCTCCGCAAAATGCGCATAGACGAGCCTGGCCTTCGCCGGCCCGATGACCCCGGCCAATTCCTCCTCGGTACTCTGCCGGATCTTATTCACGCTCCTGAACCGTTTTAACAGCATATCCGCCGTCTTTTTCCCTACCCCATCGATATGTTCCAGCTCGTTGGTAAAGGTTCCTTTGCTTCTTTTTTGCCGGTGGAAGGTGATGCCGAAACGGTGTACCTCGTCGCGGATGCGCCGGATCAGCTGCAGGCTATCGCTGTTGTACGGCAGCTTTATTGACTCCGTATCGCCGGGGAAGAATAGCTCTTCTTCGTTCTTAGCGAGGCCGACCACCGTCATCATCCCTACGAGGCCGAGCTCCGTGACGGCTTCCATCGCTGCACCGAGCTGTCCTTTGCCACCATCGATGATCACCAGCTGCGGCAGGCTCTGGCTCTCGTCCAGCAGGCGTTTGTACCTGCGGTGCACGACCTCCTTCATGGTCGCGAAATCGTTGATGCCCTGCACCGTTTTGACATTGAAGTGGCGGTAATCCTTTTTACTCTCCACACCGTCGCGGAAACACACCATCGCCGATACGGGATAGCTGCCCTGGAAATTGGAGTTATCGAAACATTCGATGTGCACCGGCAGTTCGGAGAGCTGCAGGTCCTCCATCAATTGATACAGTACCTGCCGGCGCTCATCGGGCGTCTTTCCTTCCAGCTGCAACATCTTTTTGCGCCGCAGCTCCTCCCGGAAATAGGCCACATTCTTCGCCGAAAGATCCAGCAGCTTCTTTTTATCGCCCCCTTTTGGGACCGTTTGGATCACTCCGTCTTCGGGAAAATCAATAGTGACCGGCAGGATCAGCTCGTGGGCCAGGCTGTTGAACGTATTCCGCAGCTGGGCCACAGCAAACGCCAGCACTTCATCGTCCGATTCTTCCAGATGCGTCTCTACCTGCGTAGTGTGCGTCTGTACGATGGTGCCATTTTCTACCATCAGATAATTGATATAGGCCATATCGCCATCCCTTGCTATCGAGAACACGTCGGCATTGCTGAGATGCCTGCTCACGATCACGCTGCGCGATTCATAGTTATCGAGGTGTTCGATCTTTTTGCGGACCATTTCGGCTTTTTCGAAATCCATGCGTTCCGCCAGCTCACGCATCTCCTTTTTAAATTGCTGGATCAGCGGACCCAACTGTCCTTTGAGAATATTCTTTAGCTGGACCAGCCCCGCGGCATAGTCGTCCGGGGTCTGCAGCCCTTCACAAGGACCCTTGCAGTTGCCGAGGTGGTATTCCAGGCACACCTTGTACTTGCCTTTTTTGATCTGGTTCTCGCTTAGGTTGAGCTGGCAGGTTCGCAGCTGGATATTGCTTTTCACGAGGTCGAGGAGCTCGCGCACGCGGCCCACGGAAGTAAAAGGTCCCAGGTACTGCGAACCATCGTCTATCTTCCTTCGGGTGAGGAAGACCCGGGGAAACGGCTCGTTCTTGATCACGATGTAAGGATAGCTCTTGTCGTCTTTGAGGTTGATGTTGAACTTGGGCTGGAACTGCTTGATCAGCGAGTTCTCCAGCAGGAAGGCGTCCTGCTCCGAGTTCACGATCGTGAATTCGATGCGCCGGATACGCTGCACCAGCTCGTAGGTCTTATAGGTAGTAAAGGTCTTGGTGAAATAAGAGCTCACCCGTTTGCGGAGGTTCTTGGCCTTGCCTACGTAGACGAGCTCGCCGGTCTCGTCGAAATATTTGTAGATGCCGGGGTTTACCGGTATGGTGCTCGAGATCTCACTGAATTGTTCGGCTGTCATTGTGTTACTTATTGGTCGTCACTGCTCCTCTTCCGTCACTGCTGCTTCTGCCGCCGGGCCTCGTCGTCATTGTTCGTCACTGCCGCCGGCCCGCCTCCTCACTGCTCATCCTCGTCTCCGGCCCAGGAGACCCGCACCTGCTGGTCTTTCGGCGCCTGGCCTTTGACCTGGATCCGGCTTACGATGGTGAATCCATGTTTGGCCCGCCAGAGCAGTTTCTGCAGGATAACACTGTCGCCTGCGGTATGGCTCCTTTCCATATAGATGCTCCTTACTTCCTGGGCCCGCACGCCGGCCACCGTTTGTACGTCTACACGCTGCAGTGGAAGCGTTTTATCGATAGGTGTATAGGTAAAGGTGATGCTTTGGGTCGCCCTGTCCGCAAAAGAGCTTTCCGTGAAATTCTTATTCAGTCCTCCGTCCCGGATCTCGGGCGGCAGGAACTGCAACGCAAGGGCGTTGAAATCACCGGCAGTGATCAGTGCGGAATCGGTGCGGTTGTCATGTGTGACATATTTCCAGAAAGCCATGGGCATCGAGTCTACGTTGAGGATCTCCGCTTCCAGATAGTCGTCTACCGGGAAGAACTGGTTTTTAACCGTGCCGGAATCCTGGCCGGGCAGGGAGTCCTGGGAGTTGGTCGAGGCTGGCGTCCGGCGGCCGTTGCAGGATGAGACGCAAAGCCACAGCATGAAAATGGGGAAAATGAGGAGAACGAGGACAACGGGATATTTCATTTGGCAAAAATACGACCGATTACGGAATCGACTTCGTAATCCCGATCTTGAGCCCATAGCTCTTGAGGTTCTCGGTCATCCCTGATTCGGAAGTATAGGAGGAGAGGAGCTGATAACGGAACTCAGGTCCGATCTGCCAGCGGATATTGCCCACGCGGTAGGAAAAGAAGGCCTCTCCGCCGACATAGAAGTTGAGCTTCCGGTACATGGTTGGCCTTTTGTCGTACCGGGTATAACCCGAAGAAAGCATATAGGAGCTGCTGTTCAGCAGATAGCTCGGCGCGATCGTCGCGGCCAGGTTGAACTGCAACCGTTCGTTGCCGAGCACGCGCAGTTCAAATCCCATAGGAGCCGAAAGCTGGTAGTAATCATTGTCCACCGTGATGGAGGTTTGTTTGCCGCTGCGGGCCATGGGCATGCCCGTGGCGCTGATCGAATCCATCATGATGCCGTATGGCGACTGCAGTGTGGTCGTTGCCGCCGTCCCGTTAGCCCCGTTGTCCTCATAGACCTTGATCGGGAACCGGGTGAAATTGAATTGCAGTCCCCCCTTGACGGAAAGGTTGCGCGTGAGCCGGTAAAGGATGCTGCCGCTGGCGTCAAATCCGAACCCCGGCCGGTGATCGATATAGCTATTGGGACCTCCCGGAGGCAGGCCGTTGACACCCAACGGATATAGCTTATCGGCGCCGACGTCGCTGCCGCCCATGGAGCGGTAACTAACGGTGGGCGATAGGCTCAGCTCCAGGTAGGTCCTGCCGCTTTTGGGCGTAGTTTCCAGGAGATTCATCGCATAATCGTGCAACCAGTTGACTCGCTGGGCATCATCGGATTCCGCGATCTCCCTGGCCGAGGCCCGGGTGGATGCGCCGGCAGATTCCGCCAGCCTGCTTTGACCGTTGACGCCACTGCGGGTACTGGTGGACGATTGAAGCGCTGCACCCGAACGGGCATAATAGCCTTCATGCGCGCCCTTGGCGCTCAGGCTTTCGATTACGCCCTGCGCCGTAAGCCCGTCTGTCCCCGTCTCCGAACCCGTGTTCCGGCTGTCACCGGCGACCCGGCCATCACCGGCAATGCGTCCATCGCGGCTATCGGTAGCTATGCGTCCATCGGCTGTTGTCCGTCCATCGCCCGCAATGCGCTGGTCATCGGCAGTCCCCCGCTGGTCATTGGCGACGCCGCGTTGTTCATCCGCTGTATTGCGCTGCTCGTCGCTGCCGCGTGTAGCAGCTGCGATGGCGTTGTTATCCGTTGCCGGAGTTCTGGCGGCTATGACATCGAGATCGGGAGCCTGCGCCGGGAGCTTGACGACCTGGCTAAGCCATTCCGAGAGATCGCTTTGGCTGAGCACCGGATGACGCACCGTGATCGAAATGCCTGCGGTGGACGGATCCCATTCCTGGGAGCTGGTATTGTTATCGGAGTCGTTATGCCGCGCTGTGACAGCGGTATTCGCCGGCCTCAGGATAGCAAGCGGTGCCCGCGGAGCATTCTCGACTGCGGGTTTGACAGCGTCGGCCGCCGCACCCGTCATGGGCTTATGGAGAACAGGATGATTCGAAGGAAGGATCAATTCACGGCCGGCCATGAAAAGGATGCCTGTTACCAGGAAAGCCATGCTGCCGATGAACCATTTTCTTTTAGTATGTAAAGCGCTGTGGACACCCTTCCAAACGTTCTCGGAAGGGTACATTTTGTATTGTTCTGTCTTTCCCCTGATCAGTTCTTCAAAATCGTCGCTATAGAAGCTATTCTCCTTCATTTGTCAATCAGTTTTAGGGATGTTTTCATGGATTGGATTTAATAAAAAAAACAAACTCAGATCTAGCGGACGGCCACCAGCCATTCTGTTTTCTCTTTTGGTTTCGCGAGGATCTTTTTCCTGATCAGTATCTCTTCCAGCATCTGTTTAGCCCTTGTATATTGCGAACGACTTGTGCTTTCTTCGATGTCCAGCATGTCGGCGATCTCTTTATGCGAATAGCCTTCGATCGCGTACAGGTTGAGGACGGTACGATAGCCTATCGGCAGGATGCGGATACACTCTACGATCTGTTTCGCCTGAACGATCGAGGGTACGGATTCCTCTCGTACCTGCACGCCATGTGCATGCACGATATCCAGACTCTCGTTGAACCGCTTGTTCTTTTTCAGGTTGTTGATACAGGTATGAACGATGATGCGCCTGATCCAACCTTCGAATGCACCCTTGTTCTGGAAGGTATGCATCTGAGAAAATACTTTTATAAAACCTTCTTGCAGCATATCCTCCGCATCTTCCCTGTTGTGGGCGAAACGGTAGCATACGGCAAGCATCTTTGGACTATACCTGTTGTATAGTTCCCGCTGGGCAGCCGCCTCATTTTTTAAACAGCCTTGTAGAATGGCTTCTTCGGTCATTTACCGTGAGTGTTGCTTCCCTATAAATTTAGACAATTTTTATGAGGTAAAGCTGCGTACTAACAAAAAAAGTAGCGCTTTGCTGACGCAAAAATAAAGTGCTACTTTTTTCAAATCTGACGCGCGTTTCCCGCGCATATCAGATCAAAACATTGCCCGTCATTTCCGCCGGAATTTCTAAACCCATCATTGTCAAAATGGTAGGAGCCAGATCGCCCAGTTTCCCGCCGGAGTTGATGCCGCCTTTCCAGGTCTTGTCGATGATAAAGAAGGGCACGGGGTTCATGGTGTGGGCGGTATTGGGGGTGCCGTCCGCGTTGATCATATAGTCCGCGTTCCCGTGGTCGGCCGTGAGGAAAACGGCATACCCGCTGTCAAGCGCAGCCGAAACTACTTTTTCCACGCACCGGTCGACGGTCTCCGCCGCCTTGACGGCAGCGTCCCAGATACCCGTGTGGCCCACCATGTCGGTATTGGCAAAGTTCAGGCAGATGAAATCAGCCGTTTTGTTCCTGATCTCGGGGACGATGGCATCGGTGATCTCCGCCGCGCTCATCTCGGGTTGCAGGTCGTAGGTCGCCACTTTGGGGGAGGGGATCATGATCCGGTTCTCGCCGTCGAAAGGCGTTTCCCGGCCGCCGCTGAAGAAAAAGCTGACGTGGGGATACTTTTCGGTTTCCGCGATCCTGATCTGTTTCAGGCCTTTGGAAGCAATGATCTCGCCCAGGGTGTTCCTGAGATCATCGTTCGCGAAGATGACTTTGACGTCCTTGAATTTGGCGTCGTATTGCGTCATCGTCGTATAATGCAGCGATAGTTTTTTCATCCCCTGCTCGGGCAGATCCTGCTGTGTCAAAACCTGGGTGATCTCCCGGCAACGGTCCGTCCGGAAATTGAAACAAAGGACATAATCGCCGTCCCGGATCGTGGCCAGCGGCTTGCCTTCCTTACTGGTGATCACCGTAGGTTTGATAAATTCGTCCGTTACGCCGGCCAGATAGCTCCGTTCGATGGCCGCCAGGGCGTCGGTCGAGGTTTCCCCGGTACCGTTAACCAGGGCATCGTAGGCCAGCTTGACCCGTTCCCACCTTTTGTCCCGATCCATGGCATAGTACCGGCCACTGACGGAAGCGATCTTTCCGGTGGTCTTCTCCAGGTGGACCTGAAGATCGCGGACGTAACCGAGTCCGCTCTTGGGGTCGGTATCCCGCCCGTCCGTGAATGCATGGATGAACACGTCTTTCAATCCCTCCTTTACACAGGCGTCGACGATGGCTTCGAGATGACGGGTATGGCTATGGACCCCTCCCTCGCTTACCAGCCCGAGCAGGTGCAGGGGTTTCCCGTCCTTGAGTGCTCCCCGGATAGCCGCCAGCAGCACGGGGTTCCGGCCAAAAGAGCCATCCCGGATCGCCACGTTGATCCGTTGCAATTCCTGGTTGACGATACGGCCTGCCCCCAGGTTGAGATGACCGACCTCGGAATTGCCCATCTGGCCTTCCGGCAACCCTACCTCTTCGCCATAGGTCACGAGCGTCGTATTGGGATATTGTTTATAAAGCGAGCTTACAAAAGGTACCCTGGCATTTTTGATAGCGTCTGAAGATGCTTCCTGACCGAGGCCCCATCCATCCATGATCACAAGGATGACTTTTTTCTGATTTGCCATAAAAACGGTTTTGCGTAGTGCTAGCGCTGTTTTGCGTGGTGCTAGAGGTCGCGAATGTACGGTTTTCGGCGCAAAAAGCCTTCGTCTCCAGCGGGTTGGATATACTACAGTAAGATCTCGCGCAAAAAAAGAGGACCCAGGTAGCAAAATGGCTAATGAACTTCGGCTCGGTTACCCTTTGGGCACGGGCATACTGCCCTGTCTGTGGTATTTTAATGCAAGTTTAGCAGTTTGGCATAGAATTGGTTCTAGGCAGGTCGACTAATATTCTATTAACATGAAAAGCATACTCGGGTTGGCAGTGATAGTGTGTACGCTTGCACTGGTTTCGCTCCGCCCTTTGTATCCGCTTAACGAGGCTCATTATACCCTCGATGACATAACTGGCGCCATTCGCATTGGCAATGCCGGCGAGCTTTCCCAGTACCTTGACAGCAGGGTAGATATCTCGCTCCCCGATAAAAGTGATACCTATAGCAAGATCCAGGCAGAGATGATCATCCGTGATTTCTTCTCCACCCATGGCGTACGGAACTTCCTGATCAAACACAGGGGCAGCAATGGAGGGGGATCCGAATTTTGCGTTGGGGTATTGCAGACGCGTAACGGGGACTACCGGACGACGCTTTTTGTCAAACAAAAAGGCGATAGACAACTATTACAGGAACTGCGGTTCCAGGC
Source organism: Puia sp. (assembly GCA_035946435.1). GTDB lineage: Bacteria > Bacteroidota > Bacteroidia > Chitinophagales > Chitinophagaceae > Puia. The sequence continues at coordinate 10,855 of DASYZH010000179.1, forward strand.
ACAATAACGATTGGCCTTCGGCCGACGAACCCGGAGGTTCGTCTTGAAAAGATATTCCTATTAGTTTCCTGGACAAAAAGGGCCCGGTCACGGAGTGACCGGGCCCTGTGGTTTTTAGGGCGGTGGTTTTAGGTGGGCGTGCGGGGGCGGGGACAAATACCTTAATTTTGCCGCATGTCCAATTTTGACGATCAACTGGAATTCCTGATCAATAATGCCCTGCGGGAAGACATCGGGGATGGCGACCATACCTCTTTATCGTGCATCCCGCCGGATGCCCGGGGCAAAGCCGCCCTTCATATCAAGCAGGATGGCATCCTGGCCGGCATGGAGATAGCGGAGAAGATCCTGAAATTCAAAGAACCTACGGCAACTTTTACCGCTTTTAAGCAGGATGGCGACGGCATGCGGGATGGAGAAGAGGCGTTCGTGGCTGAAGCCACCACCCATACGATCCTGATGTGTGAGCGCCTCATCCTCAACTGTATGCAACGCATGAGCGGAATTGCGACGCTCACCCGGCAATATGTCGACAAGCTGCAGAAATACAAGACCCGCGTACTGGACACCCGTAAGACCACCCCCAATTTCCGGCTGCTGGAGAAAGAGGCCGTTCGGATCGGTGGAGGTCTCAACCATCGTTTCGGGCTCTACGATATGATCCTGCTAAAGGA
>DASYZH010000180.1:0-23728 GCA_035946435.1 Puia sp.
GTCTTTATAACGATGGTCTCGCCTTTCACTGGACCTTCCCCCGCCAGCCCCATTGGACCAGCTACGAGCTGCTGGCGGAGAATACCGGCTTCCGCGTCGCCGGTGACCCGCTCGTGCAGGCATCCTTTCTGCCCAATTATACCAGCTCCCACGAAGGCCGTTATACCCGGTTGCCCTTCAGCGCCATTAAGAGCGATAGCCTAATGGACGCGCCCATATTCCTCGAATTCCCCGGCGGCCTCTATATGGCCATCACCGAGGCCCGCCTCGTAGACTATGCCGGGATGTACCTCATGAAAGACAAAGGGCTGCTGAGAAGCGAGCTCTCACCATTGCCCGCGAACATCGGCTCACCGGCAAGCCTGGGCGCGCGGGCAAACCCCGGCTCACCCACGAACCCCGGACCCGCCGCAATCGAAGCCGATAAAAGCATTCCTGTTTCGGTACGGGCAGCCGCCGCCTCGAAAGCGATCCGCGTCAAGGCGATCCTGCCACATCGCACGCCCTGGCGGGTGCTCTTCATCGGCCCGCGCCCCGGCGCTTTCCTCGAATCCAACCTCCTCACCGACCTCAACGATCCCTGCGCCATCAAAGACCGCTCCTGGCTCCACCCCGGAAAAACCGATTTCCATTGGTGGAACGGCGATATCGTCCCCGATACGACCTTTCCGCCGGGCATCAATTTCGAGACCAACCAATACTATATCGATTTCTGTGCGCGCAATGGCATCGACTACCATACCGTGATCGGCTATGGCGGCATTGCCTGGTATACTAACGACGGCATCAGCTACCAGCCGGGTCCGCATTCCGATCCCTCTGTGCCCGTGCCGGGGCTGGACATGAAAAGTATCTGCGCATATGCTGCATCCAAAGGAGTAGGCATCCGCGTTTGGGTGCACTGGCAGGCGCTGTGGCCGCACATCGACAAGGTCTTTCAGAAATTCGAATCCTGGGGCGTCAAAGGCATGATGGTCGACTTCCTCAACCGCGACGACCAGCAGATGGTCAACATTCAATCGATCATCCTTCGCAAGGCGGCGGAGCATCATCTCCATATCCAGTTCCATGGCGCATATAAACCCACGGGGCTGATCCGCACCTGGCCCAACGAGCTCACACGCGAAGGCACCCTCAACTACGAGAACGACAAGTGGGATAATCCCATTACCCCCGACGACGATCTCAACGTGGTCTTCACCCGCCTGCTGGCCGGCCCCACCGACTATCATCTCGGCGGCTTCAGAGCCGTAACGCCGGAAAACTACGTCGCCCACTATACACATCCCCTTGTCCTCGCCACCCGCTGTCATATGTTGGCGATGTACATCATCCTCGAAAGCTACCTGCCCATGGTCTGCGATAATCCCGCCGAATACGAAGGGGCCCCGGGGTTCGATTTTATACAACACGTCCCCGCGACCTGGGACGAGACCCGTGTTCCCTTTGCCATCCCCGCCCGATGGGCGGTCATCGCACGGCGAAATAAAGACAGCTGGTGGATCGGCGCCATCAATGGCAGTACTCCCCACGATACAACCTTCAGCTTGAATTTTCTCGCCCCGGGCCGATATGAAGCCACCATCTATAGCGACGCCCCCGACATAAGGAACGATCCCAACCACCTGATCCGCACCACCCGCATCGTCGAACCCACGGACAGCATCCGGCTGCCCCTGACGCCGGGTGGCGGTGAGGCCATCCGGCTTCGCCGGACACCCATTGTACCACAACCGGACAACCGGCCGTAGATACCAATACATAAGAGCGTGAACCCGAAAGACTTGCCGCTTTGGCATCAAGTTGGCAACAACGACAAAAAGCACCGCTATGTGGAGGAACTATCTCATTGTCGCTTTTCGTAACCTTCGCCGCAACAAGGTTTTTTCCCTGGTCAATATCCTCGGCCTGGCCATCGGCCTCATGACCTGCCTGCTGATCATGGTCTATGTGCTGGACGAGATGAGTTACGACCGGCAGTTCAAGGACGTCGACCGGGTCTACCGCATAGCACTCCACGGCGCTAATGAGGACTGGTCCTCCGCACCCGCACCGATGTCCTGGGCGCTGAAAGCCGATATGCCCGAAGTGGAGCAGACCACCCGCCTTCTCAAGCTCATCGGGATGACTAATTTCATCGTGAGTTATCGGCAGGGTGGGGAAGACCGCAATTTCAGCGAGACCAATGCCTATTATGTCGACTCCACCTTTTTCAATGTGTTGTCGTATCCCTTTATTTCCGGTGACCCCGCAACGGCGCTGGACCGCCCCAATACCGTGGTACTCTCGGCCACACTGGCCGGCAAGCTCTTCGGCAAAGCCGACCCCATGGGCCATCAGATAAAGATAGACGCCGGCAGCGGGCCGATCGCCTATGCCGTCAGCGGCGTGTTCCAGGACAAAGACCTGCATACCCATATCCCCGCCCACTTGTTCCTGTCCATGAACAGTGCGGAGGTTTCCTGGGTCAACCAAATCGGGAACTGGGCGATGGAAAATATCTTTCACACGTATATAAAGCTACGTCCCGGCACCGACCCGGTGGCATTCGAAAAAAAGCTCACCCCCTTTTTCTATCGTCATGGCGGCGAAGACCTCAAATTAAACGGCATGGCGAAAAACCTGGTGCTGCAACCCGTGAAGGATATCTATCTGCATTCTAACATGGGCAATGAGATCGGCACCAACGGCAGCATCCGCACCCTCTATATCCTCATATCCATCGCCGTATTTATCCTTGTGATCGCCTGTATCAACTTCATGAACCTGGCCACTGCCCGCTCCGAGCATCGTGCCCGCGAAGTGGGTGTTCGCAAGGTCATGGGAGCCATGCAGGGCTCATTGATCCGGATGTTCCTGAGCGAGTCCTTCCTGCTTTGTTTGCTTTCACTGCTCGTCGCGATAATCCTCACCTCGACCCTGCTGCCCGTATTCGATACCCTCACGGGCAAAGACCTCCAGCCCTGGCATGAGCCCCGGCTGCTCCTTGTTATCACCGGACTCACGCTTTTTGCCGGTCTCCTCTCGGGATGTTATCCCGCCTTCTACCTGAGCTCCTTCAAACCGGTGGCGGTGCTCAAGGGAAAACTGATCCATCATTTCTCCGCCGCCCTGCTGCGTAAAAGTCTGGTGGTCTTTCAATTCTCCGTGGGCATCGCCCTGATCCTCGGCGCGATCGTCGTTGGCCGTCAAATGACGTTGTTCAAAGAACAGGATCTGGGTTTCGATAAGGACCGGCAGATCGTCCTGCCATTGCAGACCAAACAAAGCATGGCCAACTACAATGTCTTACGGGATGCGCTCAGCAACAGTACCTATTTCAAATCCGTGACCAGCGGATCCACCTACCCGGGGATACCCAGTATTTTCGATATGATCTTTTATCCACCGGGAAAAACGGGCAAGGACTTCGTAGATATATACCTATGCAATAGCAACAAAGATTATTTCCAGACCCTGGGACTTACCCTTCTCGCCGGCCGGCAGCTCGAGCCGGAGGTGAAAGCGGATAGCAACGCCCTCGTGCTGAATACCACTGCGGTTAAGAAATTAGGTTTCACGACGGCAAACGCGGTGGGACAGCAGATCAGCTATCCATGGCAGGGCGCTATGGTAGCGATGCGGATCGTTGGCGTCGTCCGCGATTTCAATACCGAAGGCCTCCAAAAGCCTATACGGTCGGCTGGTTTCTCGACAAGCGACTTCTTCGGCAACAGATACAGTTATGCGATCGCCAAGATCCAAACGGCCGATCTTTCCGCCGCACTTACCTATCTGCGGGCAACCTGGAACAGGATCAACCCCGGTACGCCATTCAACTACAGCTTTATCGACCAGGACTTCGCCCGCAACTACGAAAAAGAACAACGCACGTCGACTCTGGTGATGTATTTTACCGGTATTGCCATCCTCATCGCCTGTCTCGGCCTCTTCGGTCTTACCGCTTTCGCGGCCGAACAACGCATCAAAGAGATCGGCATCCGCAAGGTCCTCGGCGCCACCACGGCCAATGTCACCCTGCTGCTGTCCGCCGATCTTATCCGGCTGGTCGGCATCGCGATCCTCATCGCATCCCCCCTCGCGGCGCTGGCAATGAACAAATGGCTGCATAATTTCGCCTACCGGGTTCACCTGAGCTGGTGGATGTTCGTGACCGCGGCGGCCGGGGCTACGCTCACCGCCATTATAACGGTAAGCTTCCAGGCGATCAGAGCGGCGCGGGCCAATCCCATCCGCAATCTGCGGTCGGAGTAAGCGAATAGGCATCTCAGTGCAAGATCCCTCGGGCTCAGTGTAAGGCCCCTCCCGCCGTTATGGCACTGCGGAGTGTCGAAACGAGCGCATCCAGATCGAACGGCTTTTCGATGAAATGATCGGCACCGGCTTGCTCCGCCAGCCTCTCTACATCCTGGTTGGCGCTGAAGAAAACGATCGGCAAACCCGCATGCTCACTCGAAGCGCGGATCGCCCGGCAGGCCTGGATCCCCCCCATCGGCGGGATCTTATTGTCCATAAGTAATACGTCTGGCGTATAAAGATCGATCTTCGCCAGGATATCATCGCAGTTCTTTTCCGTGATCACCTCAAAGCCATGCGTCCGCAGCACGATCGTGCAAACCTCCAGAATATCTGCATCGTCATCGAATATCAGTACCCTTTCCATATCTGCCTGAATTTGTGTCAAAAAACCTTCCTTGATTTAATAACCTACATTTATGCCAAATATCCCATTTTCGGTAAATAAACTTCAAAAATCCGGGAATCACGGTCCCCACCAGGCAGATAGCCCCGGGATGGCATGATCATCGCATCGATAACATATGACGGAAATCAGCCGCATATCGCTGGAGAACGAAATGGACATCGCAGTGGCCCACAAACACATGGAGAGCATCGCACAATACTTTTCGCTCCTGCTTTCCACCCGAACGGCTATCGCCACCGCCGTGGCTGAGATTAGCCGGGTGGTGATCGACCGGACGGACAATGGCTGGCTGAGCATTGGCATGGAAAGAACCAGCGCAGGTAAGTTCTCGCTTATCGGCCGCGTTAGCTTCCCGCCCGGTATCGATATCCGTATGACCCACCAGGGGCTCAAATACGCCCGGCTGCTTGTCCCGGAATTCCGGTTTGAAGAGCGGACGGAAATGTCCTCGATCATCGTGGGCATCGGCGTCCCCCGCTCGCTAAAGGTCACTCCGGCGCGCGTGCTCGAAGCCGTCGATTTCTTCCAGGCCAACCAGCCGGTGACGCCTTTCGAACAGCTGAAGCTCCACCAGCCGCTGGATGAAAAAAAGAACGAATTCATCTCCGTGGTCAGCCACGAGCTCAAGACCCCGCTCACGTCCCTGAACGCCTTTACCAAATTGGCGCTGGGCGCAGCCGCCACGGAATCTTCGGAAACGGTGCAGCACTATCTCGAGAAGATAGACCATCAGACCCACAAGCTCCAGGTGTTGATCCAACAGCTGCTCGATACCTCCTGCATCGAATCCGGAAAGCTGGATTATAACATGCAGCAACGGGAATGGAATGGCTATGTGAAAGACCTCTTTCAGGTGCTGGAACAAATGTTTCCTACACATCCCATCTCGTGGCAGCCCTGTGCCGGCGAGGTCGTGGTGACAATGGACGTCCTGCGCATCGAACAAGTGCTCATCAACCTCGTAAGCAACGCCGCCAAATACTCGGCCGCCGAAGCGCCGATCACAATCGAGTGCGTGGCTAACGGCGGATCCCTTACCATCTGCGTCCGGGATATCGGTATCGGCATCTCCCGCGAGAACCTGACCCGTATCTTCGACAAATATTTTCGCGACGAGATCGTCGAAGGTAAATACAGCGGCTTCGGCATGGGCCTCTATATCACCTCCGGCATCATACACGAACACCACGGGACCATCTGGGCAGAGAACAACAAGGACACCGGCTCATCTTTTTATTTTACGCTGCCGATCACCAAACCAATATCAGCATGATCAATAGGAGGGCATTTTTACTTTTTGCATCGATTGTCACATGGGTAGCAGCATACAGTCAGATAGGCCATCCGGCCGACTCGTTAAAATCGGATTCTTTGCGGAACATCGGCAGGCTCCGGCCGGAAGAAGACCTTTCGAAACAATACGATTTCGGCGATCTTACCCGGTACATCCTTTTTCACAACAGGCCAGCCAACCCCAATCACAACAAATCCGGCATCACAGTAGTGCCCAATGTCGCCGCCAACCCGACCATCGGCGCTCAGGGTGGTATCAAGGCAGTTGCGGGGAAACGGCTGGGCAACGACCCCAACACTCTCTTCTCCGTAGGAGCGACCTCGGCCTCCATCACCACCAAGGACATTATTTATTTTTATATCAACCACAATCTTTTCACCCCTGGCAATAAATTCAATTTCCAGGGCAACCTGGTCGTTTCCAAATCGGTCTCGCCCGATTATGGCTATGGGATCGGCCGGACATTCAACCATGGCAGCACCGGCGACTCCGTGCTGGCGGACCCTACCCATAAGGTTTATCCCATCCATTCCACCTACTTTAATTTCAGGGAGAAGGTGTATAAGAACGTCGCCAGGAACCTGTTCGTGGGTGCAGGGATGTCTTTCGAGATCCGCCGGCAGATCCGTACTGGCGACACGACCGGCAGCGCCACACCGTACGGAGTCTACAATACCCGCAATGGCATGCCCCAGGATCGCTATTCGATGAACGGGTTTTTGTTCAACGTAGAATACATCACCCGCGATAACCCGAACCGCGCCTACAAAGGGTTCTATTTCGACGGGGGTATCCGGATCAACCAGACCTGGATCGGCAGCACGAAAAACTCCGTCCAGCTCACGAGCGATGTCCGGAGATACATCAGCCTGAGCACCGCGACACCCGAATTCGTGCTGGCCTTCTGGAACTGGGGCGCCTATCTCGTCTCCGGCACCTTACCCTATCTCGAGCTGCCGGGGCCGGCGCGGGACGGGACCTTCCGCAGCGGCCGGGGCTATACGGCGCAGTATTTCAGAAGCACCCTGTTCAATGACACGGAAGGCGAACTGCGCTTTCCCATTTTGGCCAATAAATTCCTCAGCGGCGTCGTCTTCGGTGACCTGATGTCGGGCAATGACGCCATGGGCACCAAACTCTTTCAGCAATTCGAACCTGGCTATGGAGCTGGCTTGCGTGTGCTGTTCAACAAAGCCACCCGCACTAACCTGGCGCTCGATTACGCCTTTGGCCGTTTCGGCAACAAAGGTTTTTTCCTCAACCTCAACGAGGCGTTCTAACAATTAACCGGTAATTTCGTACTTTCTGAATCCGCTGTCATGGCCAATCCCTATATTTCTCTCCTTAGTACCGCCTGGCGATACGTTCGTAACGAGAAAAAGAAATATGTCCTGGTATACCTGATGTTCATCTGCGCTAACCTGGTCTACTCGCTGAATCCTATTCTTTTCGGCTGGTTCCTGGGACACCTGCAGACGGATACGGCCCATGTATGGCACTATGCCCTGCTCTATGCAGCCGGCTATATCGGCATCAAATTCGTCCAATGGTGTTTCCACGGACCCGCGCGGATCATGGAGCGAACCCTGGCCTTTCATCTGAGCCGCAATTTCCTGCAAGAGAAATATCACCAGGTCCTGCATCTGCCCGTCAAATGGCAGCAGGACCACCATAGCGGCGCTACCATCAACCGGGTCCGCAAGGCCTATGAATCCCTCCGTGAATTTTTCGACCGCGGCTTCATGTACGTCTACGCATTGAGCAAATTTGTCTTCTCCGTAGCAGCCATGCTTTATTTTACCCCCTTTTTCGGCGGCATTGCGGTAGCCCTGGGTATCTGCACCATTCTTGTGATCCGCACCTTTGACAAACCCTTTATCAAGGCCCTCGACGACGTCAACGAACGTGAACATATCGTCTCCGCCACCCTGTTCGACAGCCTGTCCAATATCATGACCGTGATCACCCTGCGGCTGGAACGCAGCATGGAGACCGGCCTGCTAAAAAAAGTAAACGATATCTTCCGCCCATTTCGCAAAAGCGCGGTGATCAACGAATGGAAATGGTTTTGCGCGGAAATGATGATCGTGTCCATCTATGCGATCATCATCCTGGGCTATATCTACCAGCATTGGACCCCCGGCAGGCTATTCGCCATCGGCGGTTTGGGTACCCTGATCCTCTATGTCAATACCTTCACCAGCGTCTTCCAGGATATCGCCTGGCAATACACCGACGTCATCACCTACAATACTAATGTGCAAACCGCCGCAGTCATCAGCCAGGCCTATGCCGAACACCACCGTGCGGACCGGCCGGATGGACTCCCTGCCGGCTGGAAGACGCTCCACATCAGCCGGCTCGACTTCTCCTATCATGCCACCTACGATACCGGCCGCAGCGCCCAAAGTCTCCATAACCTGGACATCACCATCCGCCGTGGACAACGCATCGCCCTCGTCGGCGAAAGCGGCAGCGGCAAGAGTACCCTCCTCGCCCTGCTCCGCGGACTCTACGAGCCCCGCGAGGGCATCCGGGTCCGTATCGACGATGCACCGGTGGCCATGGAACAGATCAATGAAAGCGTGACGCTCTTTCCCCAGGAACCCGAGATCTTCGAAAATACCCTGGCATACAATATCACCCTGGGTCTCCCCTTTCCCGAAGAAGAGATCCTGCAGGTATGCGAAGCCGCCCACTTTACCGACGTGATCGAACAGTTGCCGCAACGTCTCGACTCCGATATCCGGGAAAAAGGCGTCAACCTCTCCGGTGGACAAAAACAACGGCTGGCCCTGGCCCGCGGCATCCTGGCCGCCCGGGACAGCGACCTCGTACTTCTCGACGAGCCTACCAGCAGCGTCGACCCCCGCACCGAGTCCCTGATCTACGAAGGCCTCTTCAACGCTTTTTCCGACAAGGCCATCGTCTCCTCCATCCACCGGCTGCACATGCTCGCCCGCTTCGACTATGTCTATGTCCTCGATCACGGCCGTATCATCGCCCAGGGGACTTTCGAACACCTTCGCGACCATGACCCCGCCTTCCAGGAGATGTGGCGGCATCAGAAGGAGACCACAAGGCGCGGCGCATAAAACCGCACGCCCACTGTATCGAAACCGGACACCAGGCCGGGCGCCTGGATTACTAACTATTTAGATGCTAACCGCCCGGTGATTTGGCATCCTATTTATGGCAAAAGTTACCAGCCATTACTTTTATGTTAAAAAATTTCTTCGTCACCGCACTCCGGAATCTGACCCGCAACAGGGTCTTTTCCTTCATCAATATCATCGGCCTCAGCCTGGGCCTGGCCTGCTGCCTGCTCATCTTTCTCTACGCCAAGGACGAGCTGTCTTTCGATCGCTTCCAGCGGAACAGCCGCGATCTCTACCGGATCACCTGCATGATCACCAATAAGACCCACAACCACGACGCGCGATACGGCATCTCGGGCATGACGCAAGGCCCCAGCTTTAAAAAGAACATTCCCCAGATCCAGGCCTATGTCCGGACCAATGAACAAGATTTTATCCTCCGCCGCGGCACAGAGCTCTTCCAGCAGAAAGCTACCTGGGTAGACGATAATTTTTTTACCGTCTTCTCCTTTCCGCTGATCACCGGCAATCCTGCCACCGTCCTGCGTGACCCTTACTCCATCGTCCTCACGGACGAGATGGCAAAAAAATATTTTGGCACCACGGACGCCGTCGGCAAGACCTTGGAGCTAAAGATGGACAACAACAAATTCCAGACTTTTACCGTCTCCGGCATAGCAAGAAGGGCTCCCGCTAATTCTTCCATCGGCTTTGACATGCTGCTCCCCTTTAAATTATTGGAAAAGATCAACCCCAGCGACGGCTGGCTCTTTCTTTCGTACTGTACCTTTGTGCAGCTACAGCCAGGAGCCGACCCCGGACAGGTCGCCGGCCGGATGCAACAGGTTTATTGGGACCTCTCCGCCGATCAAAGAAAAGAGGCCAACAAACACGGTTTCGAAGGCACCAGCTTTACCTGGGGGCTGCAACCGTTCCTGAAAATGCATCTCGATACCTCCGTCCAGGACATTGGCATCCATTACAAAAGCGATCCCCTCTACACCTATATTCTCCTGGGTATCGCCCTGTTCCTGCTGGGCATTGCCTGTATTAATTTCATCAACCTCACCATTGCCCAGTCGCTTAAACGCAGCAAAGAGATCGGGCTGCGAAAAGTGGTAGGCGGCAGCCGGGCACAACTCATCCGGCAATTCCTGGGCGAATCGCTGTTACTCAGCGGCATCGCCTTCCTGCTGGCCCTCGTGCTGGCCCAGCTGGCGCTGCCTCTTTTTAACGAGCTCGCCAATAAAAGGCTCAGCTTGTCCTATTTGTTCGACGCGCCACTGGTGGCTTCTTTTATCGGTCTATATCTGCTTTGCGGTTTCACAGCCGGCTTTTACCCCGCGCTGGTCCTCTCGCGGTTCAAACCCGTGGATACCCTCTACGCGCGGGCCACCCGGCTCACGGGCAGGAATTATCTCGGCAAATCCCTGGTGGTGCTCCAGTTCTCCCTGGCGACCTTTTTGATCATAACTACGGTGTTCTTTTACTCTCAGTATAATTTCCTTACCCATACCAGTATGGGTTATGATGACAATAATCTACTGGTGGTGACCACGGGCCTGGGCGATAGTACCAGCCTCATGGACGCGTTCCGGAATGAATTTGCCCGTATCCCCGGCGTCACAAGCGTAGGGATGACAACGCAGCAAAGCTGGGAAACCAGTTCCAGGGCGAATGGGAACGAGCTCGACACAAAGATGACGCGTATCGACCAGGGGTATCTCCCGACCATCGGCGTCCGAATTGTGAAGGGACGCAATTTTTCGCCGGATTTCCCTGGCGATTCGACACATTCGGTGCTGGTCAACGAAGCCTATGTCGCCGCCGCAGGTTGGAAAGATCCCATCGGGAAGACCATAACCTATCTCAATGGCAGCGATACCAACCTCACCGTGGTTGGTGTAGTCAAAGACTATCACTATCAAAATCTCAAGCAGAAGATCGGGCCCGAGATTTTCGGTATCGGGCCGGGCATGTCCTGGGGCGCTTTTGCGCTCCGGCTGAACCCCGCCGCCACCGCCCAGAGCATGGAAGCCATCGAAGCGATCTATCACCGCCTAAACCCATTCCATCCCTTCGAACATTATTTCGCCGCGGAAAAGAACCGGGAAGGCTATGACCAGGAAGCCCGGTGGCGCCAGATCATCACGTGCTCCGCGATCCTCGCGATCTTTATCTCCTGCATCGGACTCTTCGGTCTCGCCCTCCTGGGTATCCGCCAGCGGGTAAAAGAGATCGGCGTCCGCAAGGTCCTGGGAGCCGGCATCTGGCGCATCGCGACGCTGGTATCCCGAAGCTTTATCGGTCTGGTTTTCCTGTCCTTCCTGATAGCCCTGCCCCTGAGCTGGTATGTCGTAGGCCGCTGGCTGGACAATTTCCCCTACCGGGTGACCATGAGCGCCTGGGTATTCCTGGCCGCAGGCCTGCTCACCTTGCTGATTGCCGCTCTCACCGTGGGTATCCAGGCCCTCGGCGCAGCCAGGGCCAACCCGGCAGACAGCCTCCGCACGGAATAGGAACGAACAACTTTCTTTGTTGTTTGTAGTGGAGTAGTCGGTACTTACTTCACTTATTGTTAAACTGCATCCAGTATGAGAAATTTCATTCCCACACTCCTCGTAGTGATCGGTCTGACACAGGCCGGTACGACCATTGCTCAATCTCCGTGGCTTGGCTTTCATGGGGGCCTTAGCATCCCTGACCTCAGTGGCGGCGGCGGCAACGCGATCAGCTCGAACTATACCTCCCGCCTGGCCGCCAACTTCGGAATCCAGGCCGATTATGGCATCACCCAAAAATTTTCCATCGACGTCGAATTGAACTACGCCGGCCAGGGTGGTAAACGCGATGGCCTTCAGCCCGTAACCAATCTGCCTTCGCAATACCAGACACTGGTCCCGCCGGGGGACTATCTGTACGGGAATTTTAAGAATACCGCGGCTTTCGATTACCTCGAGCTGCCGATCCTGGCCAGGCTCAAATGGGGCAAGGCCTTCAAATTCTATGTCAACGCCGGCCCCTATTTCGGATTGCTGCTGCATGCCGAAGAAAAAACCAGGGGCAGCAGCTACATTTATGAAGACCCGCAAGGCAACCAGCCCATCTCTCCGTCGCCCGTCGACTTCACTTCCAATACGGATGTGACCTCCGACCTCCATAAGTTTAACTTCGGCGTCACCGGCGGCATCGGCATCTCCCAGTCCTTGGGGAGCAGATGCCTTGTCTTTTTGGATGGCCGCTTCGAATATGGCCTGCTGAACATTCAAAAATATAGCGAGGACGGGAAAAATAACACGGGTAACGTGCTCGTCTCCCTGGGATACTCCCGCCGGATAGGACGCTAGCCTATCCGATGGCGGGACTCATATCAGTCCCGCCAGCTCCAAACTCTTTTTCTTCAATTGCCGCACATCCATATCGTCGATAATGGGATCGGGCGTTAAGACCAACGACGTGCCATTCTCCCGCCACCACGTATGCCCCTTGATATCCCTGAAGTGAATAACGCCTACGAGATATTTTCTATCATTATCGGCATGCCATTCTTCGATAGACTGGAATTTCTCCTTGGGAATATGCTTCAGATCGTCAAAGCTAACGTAGGTGCGAATATAGAAGTCATCCGTGAGCTCATGCGGCGTATGATGATACAGCTTCTTGTATTCGTATTTATATTCATAGCGCAAGGCGCTCAGATCGCTGAGCACCGCCGATGCGGTGGGGAAGGAGCCCGCCCCCTTGCCATAAAAGAATTGCTTGTCCGCAAACCCGCTCTCGATCACTACCCCGTTGAACTCGTTCTTCACAAAAGCCAGGTGATCGTCGTGTTTGATGAACTGCGGCAGAACAAAGGCTGCTACTTTCCCATTGACCAGCTTCTTGGCCTGTGCAACCAGCTTGATATCGTATTTTTTCTCCCGTGCCACTTCCGCATCTCCCGCCTGGATATGATCGATGCCGCTGAACACCAGGTTGGAGATCGGCTGTACGATGCCATAGGCATGCGTCAGTAAGAAGGCCCATTTGTTCACGGCATCATAGCCTTCCACGTCGAGTGAAGGATCGCTTTCTGCAAAACCCAGCTGCTGCGCCAGCAACAACGCCTCCTGGAAACTCAGCTTCTCTTCGAACATCTTCGTGAGGATGAAATTCGTACTGCCGTTGACGATAGCCTTGATGGAATGCAGCAGATCGTTGTCGTAATATTCCTCCAGGTTACGGATCACAGGGATGGACGCACAGGCGGCCGCTTCGTATAGGAGGCTTGCAGTGGTCCCTTTTTGCAGCTCTAACAATTCCGGCAGGTGCTCGGCAAGCATCTTCTTGCTGGCGCTTACCACGGACTTACCGCTCTTCAAGGCCCGTGATACGATCTCGAAAGCCGGCCCGGATTCGTTGATCACCTCGACAACGACATTGATCTCGGGGTCGTTCAGAATTGCCTCCCTATCCGTGGTGAACAATGCCGCGGGGGCATCCCGCTTCTTCTCCGGATGCTTGATACATACTTTCTTTATCGATGCCTTGAGGCTGGGAGTCTGTTGTAAGACCTTATAAAGCCCTTCTCCCACAACGCCGAAACCAAAGAGTCCGATCGTCAGCTGCTTATGCGTTTCCATTTACTTATAGTGGTTTATTTAATTAACATATTTCCGCCCGAACCAGCTTGCCCGTCGCGGCGACAGCCGAAGCCGCACGGGCCGTCGCAACCGCCGCAGGCTCATAAGCGTTCTCCAGCCTGTCCAGCGCCTGCCGCAGATCCGCGATCAGATCCTCCGTATCCTCGAGCCCTGCCGAGAGCCGGATCAACCCATCCACAACACCCGCGGCCTTGCGTTTCTCCGCCGGGATGCTTTTATGGGTCATCTGCGCCGGATGCGAAACCAGGCTCTTGATGCCACCCAGGCTCTCCGCCAGCTTGAACAGCTGCGTCGAGGTCACAAAGGCCGTCGCCGCTTCGATGGTATCGGCCTTCAGCGAGAAGCTCACGATCCCCCCGAAACCCTTGGACTGCCCCGCCGCGATGGCGTGTCCCGGATGCGTAGGCAAGCCCGGATAATAGACTTTATCGACTGCCGGATGGTTTTCCAAAAAGGCGGCAATCGCTCTTGCACTTGCCCCATGCTGCCTCACCCGGAGATGCAGGGTCTCGATCCCCCGGATAAGCAGGAAGCTGTCGAATGGCCCCAGGATCGCTCCACTGGCATTCTGCAGGAATTTTATCTTCTGCCCCAGTCCGGCATCGGCCGTGACCACCAGGCCGGCGATCAGGTCGCTATGGCCGCCCAGGTACTTGGTGCCGGAATGCACCACCAGATCGGCACCCAACGACAACGGCTGCTGCAATGCCGGACTCGCAAACGTATTGTCGACACAGAGCCAGCACTTGTCGTCGGTCCCGTCTGCGGGGCCGGCAGGGCCGACATGAGCCGCTGCAAGCGGCTCGTCCGAAGGACCGACATTAGCCGTTTGCGGGAAACGGGCTATTTTTTCTTGAAGCCCGTTTCCCGCGTACTTATGCGCTTTTGCGATCTTCGCGATGGCCCGGATATCCGAGATCTTGAGCGTCGGATTCGTCGGCGTCTCGATCCAGATCAGCCGGGTCCGGGGCGTCAAGGCATGAAAGACGGCGTCCAGGTCCGATGTGTCGACATAGTGTACAGTAATACCAAATTTCTTATACACTTGTTCAAAAAGCCGGAACGCACCGCCGTAAATGTCATCTACCGCGATGATCTCATCCCCGGTTTGTAACAATTTCAACACCGCATCGATCGCCGCCAGCCCGCTGGCAAATGCCGCCGCCGTACTACCACCCTCCAGCTCCGCCACCAGGTTCTCTGCCACGGATCGCGTCGGATTGCCCGTGCGCGCATAATCATATCCCTTGTTCACGCCCGGCGCGTCCTGCACAAAGGTGGAGGTCTGATAAATGGGCACGGCGATCGCACCAGTTTGAGGATCAACAGGAATGCTGTGAATTAGTTTTGTTGTCGCTTGCATAAAAACAAAGTTTTTTGGGTCTAAGCCGCCGCCGGCGGCTTGTCCGTTAGGACAATAATTAGAGTTAAAATTTGTTCAGCGACACCCATCATCAAGGCCATCAGAAGACTGTCTTGCCGGTTAGCTACGCCGGCAGGCAAAAAAAAACTCTTCTGATTCGTCAGAAGAGCTTAACATATTTTGAATAAAATTCAATCGATATTTGAAAGCCGGTCTCTGACTTATCTGTCCCGATAGTCCATCGGGCTGGAGTTGGCACCTTACTTTCCGCCCATCGGATCGATAAGCATCAGCAGGTTGTCAAGGCTTCAACGGGCCATTTCCCTCAGCCTTTCTTGATAAGAGATGTTGTAAGAACTGCGGGCAAAGATAATGCTGCCCCGGCCATATTTCCAAATCTTCCCGCATTTTTTGTATAACTACTAACGATGGGCGGCTCACTCTCGGTCCAAAGCGTCCCCGGCCAGGGCAGCACGTTCCTATTGCAGCTGGAACTGGAATTAGCCCGCGAACAGCCCATGACGCCGCAGCCTAACCTGCCGTTTCATCGCGTACTCGCCATCGATGATAACCGAAGGTGCTGAGCAACGCCAGCAGGCCGCAATTCGAAAAATTCGATGCCGGCGCCATGGCCCTCTTGTCGAAGATGGATCTGTTAACATGATGTTAATTTCGGAGGTGCTTAGGAAAAGGAAAAATGTCTACAGGCCGGAATGGACAGCCTTCATCGCCAAAAGGATCATCTCGCGGCGGACCTCATCCACTTAACGTATCAATAACGTGAAATTGGAACGGTTTTTGGCAACTAAATGTCGGACGATGGAGTATCTCTACCTATAAAACTACACAACATGAAAACGGTAACCAAATGGCTGACGACGCCTACACGTGTCGTCGGCACACTGGCGGGGCTAGCCGCCGTGCTAATTTTCTTTGCCTGTAACAAGAGTAGCTCTTCCAACTCCAACCCCAACATTCCCAAAGGCCAGTCCCAGGTTTCCATGTACATGATGGACGGCCCCGGGGATTTCTTCAAGGTTTTGATCGATATCCGGCAGATTTCCATAGAAGTTGACACTGCTATGAAGCAGAATGACCAGGACAACGACGATCAATGGGACGACGACTACGATGGCGAACACCGTGATGCCGGTAATAAATCCGTCATCTGGGATACCCTCAACATTACGCCCGGCGTCTACGATATGCTGTCATTGCGTAATGGCGTAGATACCCTGATCGGTTCGGGTATCTTTAAAACGGGTAAGATCGTGAAGATCAAAGTCACCATCGGCTCGGACAACACCGTCTACATCGACAGCACTACGCATTTCACGCTGAACTTTCCTGGCACCGACACCACCCACACCTTCACGGTCAACGTGCATCGTGAGGACGTGGATGATATCTCCAGCAACGATTTCAAGATGTGGATAGATTTCAACATTGCCCGCTCGATCTTCTCCGAAGACGGTCAATTCTTCCTGCAACCCTTCCTTGAAATATTCAATGACCAAACATCGGCCAAGGTATACGGTCAGGTTCTGCCCGATGGCGCCGGCGCCCTGGTCACCGGTTATATGGGAACAGACACCATCTATGCTGTACCAAACGAGGACGGAAGGTTTGAGTTCCGAAACGTTTCCGTTGGCACCTGGTCGTTTAACTTCAAGGGTTCGAACGGCTACCAGGATACGACGATCAGCAGCATCGCCGTGGATTCCACAAAGACCGTTACGTTACCGACGATCACCTTGCATAAATAACTTGTCCATAATCATTTGAACCTGTCCCATTTAGCTAGCGGCCAATGACGGCCCCGGCCCGGAGCGCTCCAAGCACCCCGGGCCTTTTTTGTTGCCCTGCCAACCAAATTTTTTAGCAAAACAATCGCTGCATTTCATTTGTTGTATTTACCTTAGCACTATGTCCACGAATAACACCGACACCGGCGCCTTTAATAACATTGGTATTGGGCCCGGCGAAGAAACGATCGAAGTATCCGGCGCCCGGGTACACAATCTCAAGAACATCGACATCCGCATCCCCAAAAACCAGTTGGTGGTCATCACCGGCATCAGCGGCAGCGGTAAATCCTCACTCGCCTTCGATACCATCTATGCCGAAGGCCAGCGTCGCTATATGGAAAGTTTCGGCGCCTATGCCCGCCAGTTCATTGGCGATATGGAACGGCCCGACGTCGACAAGATCACCGGCCTCAGCCCCGTGATCTCCATCGAACAAAAGACCACTAACAAAAACCCCCGTAGCACCGTAGGCACTGTCACCGAGATCTACGACTTCCTTCGCCTGCTGTACGCCCGCATCGGCGAGGCGCATTCTTACAATACCGGCAAGCTGATGACCAAATTCAGCGAAGAAGAGATCGTGGAGAATGTTTTTGGCAAGTACAAGAACAAAAAGATCTCGATCCTCGCGCCCCTGGTCCGCGGGCGCAAAGGCCACTACCGCGAGCTCTTCGAAGACATCCGGAAAAAAGGATATGTCAAGGTCCGCGTCGACGGCGAGGTCAAGGACCTCGTTCCCAAGATGCAGGTCGACCGCTACAAGATCCACGATATCGAAGTGGTCATCGACCGCCTGGCCGTCACCGACGACATGAAGGTGCGCCTGAGCCAAAGTGTGAAAAAAGCCCTCGGGCTGGGTAAGGACCTCCTCTTCCTGCTGCTGAACGACGATAACAAGGTGATCCAGTACAGCAAACAGCTCATGTGCGAGGACACCGGCATCAGCTACGAAGAGCCCTCGCCAAACAGCTTCTCGTTCAACTCGCCCTATGGGGCCTGTCCGACCTGTAAGGGGCTCGGAGCGGTCTACCAGATCAGCATGGATGCCGTGATCCCCGATCCTTCGAAAAGCATCAACGAAGGCGGCATCGCCCCGCTGGGTGAAGAACGCGAAGCATACATGTTCAAACAGGTCCAGCAAATAGCCAAAAAGAACAAGTTCTCGCTGGATACCCCCATCGGGGACCTGCCCAAAAAAGCCCTGAATATCGTGCTTTACGGGAGTGAGACCGGCGACACCGGCCTGGATGTGGAATACGACGAGAATGCCCCCAAAGGCGAGGTCTACGCCACCGAATACGAAGGACTCATCAACGCCCTCAAACGCTGGTTCGCAGGGGGAACCACGGACTCACTGCGCGAGTGGGTGGAACAGTTCATGGAGCTCAAGACCTGCGAGACCTGCGGCGGCGCCCGTTTGCGCAAAGAAAGCCTCTGGTTCAGGGTAGCGGGCAAGAATATCGCCGAACTCAGCGCCATGAACCTCAACCGCCTCGTGGAGTGGTTTGCAGACATCGAGAAGAGGCTGAATAATAAACAGAATATTATCGCCAAGGATATCCTTAAGGAGATCCGCGAACGCCTGCAGTTCCTGGCCGATGTGGGGCTGACCTACCTGACGCTGGACCGCAGTTCCCGAACCCTCAGCGGTGGCGAATCGCAGCGCATCAGGCTCGCCACCCAAATCGGCTCTCAGCTCCAGGGGATCACCTATATCCTCGACGAGCCCAGCATCGGCCTCCATCAACGCGATAATCACCGCCTGATCCTGGCCCTTAAGAATCTGCGCGATATCGGCAACAGCGTCCTCGTCGTCGAGCACGACAAGGATATCATGCTCGCAGCCGACTATCTCGTCGACATCGGACCCCAGGCCGGCTTCCATGGCGGCCGTGTGGTAGCCCAGGGACGCCCGCCGGCCTTGCTGAAACTCGACACCCTCACCGCCGAATATCTCAACGGCCGTCGGAAGATCGCCGTTCCTGAGGAACGCCGCAAAGGGAATGGCAAGTTCCTCGAACTCAAAGGCGCGAAAGGCAATAACCTCAAAAACGTCGACGTCAAATTCCCCCTCGGCAAGCTCATCGTCGTCACCGGCGTCAGCGGCAGCGGCAAGTCGACGCTCATTAATGAGACCCTTTACCCCCTATTGAGTAAGCACGCTTATGGCTCTCGTGTCACCCCACTGGAACACAAGAACATCAAAGGGCTGGAAAATGTCGACAAAGTCATCGAGATCGACCAGAGTCCCATCGGCAGGACCCCGCGTAGCAACCCCGCCACCTACTGCGGTTTCTTCACCGATATCCGTACGCTGTTCGCCTCGGTACCCGAAGCCAAGATCCGCGGATACAATGCCGGAAGGTTTTCCTTCAACGTCAAAAGCGGCCGCTGCGACGTCTGCGAAGGCGGCGGAATGCGGGTCATCGAGATGAACTTTCTCCCCGACGTCTACGTCCACTGCGAGAAATGCAATGGCAAACGCTATAACCGAGAGACACTGGAGATCCGCTATAAAGGCAAATCGATCAGCGACGTGCTGGACATGACCGTCGACGAAGCCGTCACCTTCTTTCAAAACGTCCCTTATCTCTATCGTAAGATCAAAGTATTACAGGAGGTCGGTCTCGGCTATATCACCCTCGGCCAAAGCGCCGTGACCCTCAGCGGTGGTGAAGCGCAACGCGTAAAGCTGGGTACAGAACTAGGGAAAAAAGATACCGGTAAAACCTTTTATATCCTCGACGAGCCCACTACGGGTCTTCACTTCGAGGACATCCGCCACCTGCTCGAAGTCCTTAACAAATTGGTCGACAGGGGGAACACCGTGCTCGTGATCGAACATAACCTGGACGTGATCAAGGTCGCCGACCATATCATCGACCTGGGTCCTGAAGGCGGCGACGGCGGCGGCAAGATCCTCTTCGAAGGCACTCCCGAAGAGCTGATCAAAAATAAAGAGAGCTTTACGGCAAAATTTTTGAAAGACGAACTAAAAGGCTAAGCCGACAGAGTCGGCTCGTCCGAAGGACAAATAGTAGACTATGCAAAGAATTCTAATCGACATGGACGAGGTCATCGCCGACCCTATGGGCGAAATGATCCGGTGGTACAATGATCAATACGGCTCGGAACCCGACAAGAACAAGATGGTCGGCTCCTGGGTCAAGGGCTTTCCGGAAGAACACCAGCCGATGATCATGGAACGCATTAAAGCTCCCGGCTTCTTTCGGCACCTCCCCGTGATGCAGGATGCCGTCGATGTCTTGCGCAGGCTCAACGAACGGTACGAAGTGTTCATCGTCTCCGCTGCGATGGAATTCCCAAACAGCCTCAAGGATAAATACGAGTGGCTCATGGAGCACTTTCCCTTCTTCACCTGGAAGCAAATAGCCCTCACCGGTAGTAAAGACCTTGTCTTCGGCGATTTCATGATCGACGATCATGTGAAGAATCTCAAGAACTTCAAAGGGAAACCCTATCTCTATACGTCGGAGCATAATCTCACCGTCACCGGCTACGACCGCATCAACAGCTGGAAGGAAGCCGCGGATATCTTCCTGAAATAGACGCTGTGCCCTGCAATAAAATGGCCCCGCAAGGGGCCACCGGGAATCTATGGGGTTAGGGATTAAATCTCGAAAATCCAATAAGCGGTAGCAGGGAGTGATTAATAAAATCTTGTTTGTAAAGGGTACCTAGAATAGGGAACGGATCAGGTTTTACTTAACCTTCGGATATTCGGATTTTACCAATTTCCCTGCTTGCTTATTGGTTGTGCGTTACTATCTTTTACAGCCAGGTCGCCGGAGGCGGCCCGTCCGTCAGGACCATCATTAGCCGTTTGCTGCGGATGCGTTTCTTTCTCCTGCTGCGCATCCGCGGCAATTCATCTTACCGTGAGCTGACCATTCTCGATCCGCTCATCGTCGGTGAAGACCTCGAAAAGAAAATTACCTTCGGAAATATTGGTCAGGACAGTCGTCTCCTTGTTGCGGATATGGGTCTGACTAACCAGTCGGCCATCCATATCGAAAAGGAACAGCTGGTAGACCTTACCGTCTTCTCCATTCGCGGAAAAGAACAGCACCTGCTGCCGCGCATCCGGGTAAAGCCGGATCTTGTACTTCTTGCTGCTTTGGGACTTGCTGACCTGGATACTGTGGACAGTATCGTAACCCGAGCCTGGGAAAGTTGACTGCCTGCCGGAAGGGTCGGCGCCGGCGGCATAGGTGGTGCATTGAACGCATAAGGCCAGGCCCATGGCCGGGATACCTTTGCGGAATGCACTCAATAATGATGTTTTCGTTAAGGGTACAGGTTTAGTCATAAGTTTTCCAATCGGTTAAAAAAATAGGGTACGGATTAAAACAACAACTAAAAACGATCAAAAAAAAACGTATAGGTACGATCAACAACTTGTCGAATATTTGGCCGGAGCAACACCCGGTACTCTTCTTAGAAACGGATCAACGGACAGTGCGTAGAGTTCCTCCACTGCGATTCCCTGCCGCCGCCTAAACGGATAGCCAGCTTGAACTGCGCCGTGAAATAGGCATCGTTCTGCGATGGGTCGCCGCGTTTGGAGTTTATCGTGTAGTTTTTGTTGCTGTAGCCACCTACTGCCTTGTTCGACATCGCTACCGCGATAGCTGCCTGCGCCGGCGATAGATATTTATAGAACAGGCTCGGATCGATATACTTCGTGCTCACGTCATCGATATAGTCGGTAAAGGTCTTCCGGTGTATGATCTCGAAGCTCAGGTTCACATTATCACTCAGGAAATATTTGATACCAACGCCCATGGGGATGTTCATCTGCGTCAGCTTATAATTCTTTCTGTCAGGATACTCGGGAAACCCTTCACCTTCCGTGTGCAAAGGCTGCAGATCTACCCAATAGGTATCGCCGGTAGCGGGATCATGATAAGAACCCTGGGGATTGAAATGGAACAGACCCAAACCAATGACACCATAGGGACGCAGACGGCCTGCAACATCATCCGGATCGTCTTCCAGCAGAACCGTTGGATAGACCTCGGCCATAAGTGTACCTTCGATGATCGTGGAGCGGAAGTCAAGGTTACGCCCAAGACGCGACTCCTCATCACCGCCTGCAGGCTTGATGTCGGCATCACTACCTTCGATATTGCCATAGTTTAAGGAGAGCCGGAACCCCAGGTATTGGGCCGGATACGCCGCATAGAAAGCCCCAATGGCTAACTTCGTGGTGTTCATGTTATAATCCTTAATGAAGGTGGTACCTTTACCGGCATGACCGCCCAGGTCGCCTAAGAATACCATGGGGCCCACTGTGAACCCTGCTTCCGTTGTGTTTTGTTCCGCTTCCTGCGAATAACCCGAGGATGATAGGCATAAGGTAACGGCGAGCACAACCAAACACTTCCATGACAAGGAGTGTAGACTCTGTTTCATTTTGATATTAGATTTAGTTTTCCGATGGTTTGGATTCCATTGCTTCAATTCGAAATTGAAAGAATGGGGTACATGTAAGAAACGAAAAAAGGAAAGTTAATTGTGTACGCCAGGTCAACAATTTTATCCACAGAGGACAATCTTTAAGGAAATTCCCGTATTATTTCATAGCAACAACATCTCAATGTGTTCTATTCCATCTTCGAGATAAATTTCCCCTTTTTGGACAAAGCCGAACGATTCGTAGAATTTGATCAGATAACACTGCGCTCCTATTCTTATAGGTTGTTTTCCGTACAAACGGTACAATGTATCGATGCTCTTGTTGATCAGCTCACGGCCTACTCCGAGCCGGCGAACGGCAGGTGAAGTTACGACCCTGCCTATCGAAGATTCCACATAGGAAATTCCCGAACGTAAGACTCGTGAATATCCCACAAGCAGATCATCTTGCCATCCCATTAAGTGATGACAACGTTGATCCTTATTGTCCATATCCAGAAAAACACAATTTTGTTCAACGACGAATACTTCGCTGCGTAAACGAAGGATCGCATACAACTCATCCGGCGTTAGCCTAGCGAAAGTCTTGCAGGTCCAGGTGATCATATCAATAGTTGTATTTGTTTCCCCACAGGCTACGCAGGAATTTTCGCAGTTCCTCTTCGCGTGCATTCTTTCCGGGCTCGTAGAATGTCGTCCCCGCCAGCTCGGCAGGCAGGTATTCCTGCGGCGAGAAATTTTTTTCGTAGTTGTGACTGTACTCATATCCCTTTCCGTAATCCAGGTTCTTCATCAACTTCGTTGGGGCATTACGGATATGAAGTGGTACGGGCAGATCGCCGGATTGTCGCACCGCCTGTTCCGCGGCGCCGATTGCCATGGTGGCGGAATTGCTCTTGGGTGATGATGCCAGATACGTCGCACATTGCGATAATATGAGTTTCGACTCCGGCCAGCCGATCTTGTTCACGGCATCGAAACAGGCATTTGCGAGCAACAATGCATTTGGGTTGGCATTCCCGATGTCTTCGCTTGCCAGGATCAGCATCCGCCGGGCAATGAACTTCACGTCTTCCCCGCCTTCGATCATCCGCGCCAGCCAGTACACGGCCGCGTTGGGGTCGCTGCCGCGGATGCACTTGATGAACGCCGAAATGATATCGTAATGCTGCTCACCCTTCTTATCATATAGCGCGATGCGTTGCTGGGCGATCTCCATAACTTTTTCATCGGTGATCACCGCTCCGGGGCCGGACGCGTCGACCACGACCTCCAGCAGGTTCAGCAGCTTACGGGCGTCTCCGCCGGAGATGTTGATCAAGGCAGCCGTTTCTTTAAGCCCGACCTTCGACTCCCGCAACCATGGGTCGTCCCGCAT
>DASYZH010000181.1:0-46020 GCA_035946435.1 Puia sp.
TCTCACGGGAGCACTATTCGCGCACCTCTAACGCTCAGGCTATAGCGCTTTATACCACGCGGCATCAGTTTGTCACGGCTTTAAATGGTTCCATCTATTTTCCAGGGGAGCGATGGATCGTCAATGAACAATTCTCCTACAGCTCTTTCCCCGATGATTTCTGGGGACTGGGTAAACGGGCTCCTGACAGCAATGAGGAATCCTATAAATTTAAGCAGTATTACCTATATCTGCATCCGCAGATCAAGGTCGGGCGACACCTTTTTTTGGGTACCGTGTTCGAGTTCCAGCACGTCTTCGACGTGAACTATCCCGAAGGCGGGCTGTTCGATGAGGAGAATGTTCTCGGGCGTCACGGGTATCATATCGCCGGTTTGGGGCTTAGCCTGACCTATGACACCCGCGACAATGCTTTCTGGCCGGACAAAGGGGGAATGTTCCAGTTTTGGTTCGACCATTTCGCGCCGTATTTAGGGTCTGATTATCAATACACTAACTTTGTTGTCGATCTCCGGCGGTTCATCCGCGTCTACAAACAGCAGATCCTGGCCTTGCAGGCCTATGGCAGCTTTAACTCGGGGGAGGTGCCGCTGCGGAGCCTGGCTTTTTTGGGTGGGGCCAACAGCATGCGGGGATACTATTCGGGACGTTACCGGGACAAGGATGCGGGCATCCTGCAAGCCGAATATCGCCTCCCGCTTTGGTGGCGTATCGGGGCAGTAGGCTTTGCCGATATGGGCAATGTGGGGCCCGGGGTAAAGGAGGTGAATTTCGTGCACTTTAAATATTCCTATGGCGGCGGTCTCCGCGTTGCCCTCAACCAAACCGAAAAGCTGAACCTGCGGCTCGACTATGGTCTTGCCAAAGGGCATTCGCAGGGGTTTTATCTGCAGCTGGGGGAGGCGTTCTAACGCAATATCCACCGCACGGCGATCTGGTAAGAGAGCCACGCAAAAACAAACCCACCCAGGATATCCAGCGAATAATGTACGTGCTGCACCAGGAGCAGAATGGCGACGATAAACGTAGCTAACAGCGCCAGCATTTTGTCCGACCGGCCGGGTATGGTGAGATAGAGCAGAAACACGGAAGAGGTATGCCCCGAAAAGAACAGGTCCTTGGTGACGAACTTATCGCCATAGAAGAAATTGCTAAGCGGATCCTGCAGGGGGATCAGTCCGGCCGGGGGATCGAGTGGGATCAGGGTGATCGTCAGCGTGCGGAACACCGAGAGCAGGATGAAGGACCACAGAAAATTCAGGAACATCTGCGGCGTCTGTGCGGCGCGGTAAACGGAATAGCCGGATATCGCCCAGATAACGATGAACAGGGGCACGGAGACGTTGTGTGGCGAGAACATTCCCAATACCGGGTCATTCAGCTG
Source organism: Puia sp. (assembly GCA_035946435.1). Taxonomy (GTDB): domain Bacteria; phylum Bacteroidota; class Bacteroidia; order Chitinophagales; family Chitinophagaceae; genus Puia. The sequence continues at coordinate 1,385 of DASYZH010000181.1, forward strand.
GACTCCGTGTCGCATCTCGATGTGCTGGAAAAACACGGGGAAGCTGCTCAGGATCGATACGATGATGATAAGGCCTGCAATTACCCGGCGACGGAACGAAGGCGCCTGCCAGGCTCCCTGCCATTCCTGTCTGAGGGATATGAATGTGCTCTGTGACATAGAGAATGCTACAAAAGTACATTCTATCCATCAATTAACATAAACTTAATAAATAGACTAACTGAGCCAATGATGGCTTCGCGTTGCGACGCGAAGCGGCCTCCGGCCGTTTTAGTAGTGCCACCTTACAAACGCTTCCATCGCCGCATATTTCGTGAGCCCCAATTGCGCATACAGATTCGCGGTGTTGGCATTGCGGTCTTCGGCACGGAGCCAGAACTCGCGGCTATCGCTGCCCTGGAAGGGTACCATGTCTTTTTGCGACTGGTGGATAAAGATGCCGAAGCGTTTTTTAAGCACCTGGTCGGGGCTCATGGGGATGGCCATCTCGATCTCGCTGATATCCCATTCCTGCCATGCGCCTTTGTAGAGCCACAGCCAGCAGTCCTTGAGCCAGGGGTCACCGGCGGCTTTGAGGCGGCGCAGCGATTCGAATACGATGTCCAGGCATACCTTGTGGGTGCCATGCGGATCGGCGAGGTCGCCGGCGGCGTAGATCTGCTGGGGCTTCAACTGACGAAGCAGTGCCATGGTCTGCGTGATATCGGCTTCGCCCATGGGCTTTTTCTCGATCGTGCCCGTTTCGTAGAAGGGCAGGTTCATGAAATGGATGTTCTCGTCCTTAAGGCCAACGTACCGGCAGGTGGCGCGGGCTTCGCAGCGACGGATCAGACCTTTGATCGCGCGGATCTCGGGGGTGTCGATATCGCTGGCTTTTTTGGTTTTCAGATAACGCGTCGCCTGTTCGAGGATCTGCGAAGATTTGCGGTTGTCGATGCCGGAAAGCTCTTCGAAGCCTACCGCGAAATCCAGGAAGCGAGTGACAAACTCATCGGTCACCGCGATATTGCCCGAGGTCTGGTAGGCGACATGGACATCGTGGCCCTGGTCGTGCAGCCGCATGAAGGTGCCGCCCATGGAGATGATATCGTCGTCGGGATGGGGCGAGAAGATAAGGCAGCGTTTGGGGAAGGGCTCCGAACGTTCGGGATGTGTGGGGAGATTCGCCCCTGGCTTGCCACCGGGCCAGCCGGTGATGCTGTCGCGCAACAGGTAGAAGACCTGGAGGTTGATCTCATAGGCGTCGCCTTTTTCTACCAGCAGATCGCTGAGACCGTTATCGTTGTAATCTTTGTTGGTGAGGCTCAGGATGGGTTTACCGAGCTTCAACGCCATATTGACAACCGCTTTCCTGGTAATAGCCGGCGTCCACACCATGTCCCCCGTGAGCCAGGGCGATTTGAAACGAGTGAGCTCAGAGGCGGCCACCTCATCGAGAATGAAGGTAGTGTCATTGTGCTGCTGGAGCAGGGAGGCCGGGATCTGTTCGGTGACATTACCTTCTACGGCCTTTTGGATCACCGGCGCTTTGAGCTGGCCCCAGGCCATCAGGACGATCCGTTTTGCCTTGAGGATGGTGCTGATGCCCATGGTGATGGCGAGACGGGGCACCTGCGAGATATTTTGGAAATCGTGCGAATTCGCGATACGGGTGGAATTCTCGAGCGGCACAAGGCGGGTGTGGGAATAGATGCTCGAACCAGGCTCGTTGAATCCAATGTGCCCGTTGTTGCCGATGCCGAGGATCTGCAGATCGACGCCGCCGGCGTCCGCGATCATTTTCTCATAGGCAACGCAATGTTGCTTGATCTCCTCTTTTTTCCATTGGCCGTTGGGAATATGACAATTGGCAAGGTCGATATCGACCTTGTCGAACAACTGTTCCTTCATGAACCGGTTGTAGCTCTGGAGCGCGTCGTTGTCGATGGGATAATATTCGTCCAGGTTAAAGGTGATCACATTTTTAAAACTCAGCTTCTCTTCCCGGTGAAGACGGACCAACTCGGCATACAGGGATTTGGGGGAGGAGCCAGTCGCCAGGCCGAGAACGGTCTTTTCACCCTTGCTTTCCTTTTCTCGGATCAGCGCAGCGATCTCTTTGCCAATAAAACGGGAGCCCTCTTCCAATGAACCGAAAATTTTTACGGGAATTTTTTCGAATGAGTCTACCATGCTCATAGATGCGATGTTTTAAAAAGAATTGTGATAGTTCGGTTTGCAGCGCGAAAATAAATCCTAAAAGTCATATGTGACGCATTGCGTTCAAACGTTTGCGAAAACGTAGCGATAGGCACCGGGCGCCGCGTCTCTACGCATCACCATGTGTAAATGGCGGGGAAAATGTAATGTCCGCTGATCGCGGAAAGAAGAAAAATAATTTGCAGGGGGCCGGTGAGCCGGCTTTTTAGCGACCGGATGGCCTGACAGAGCAGGTTTCGCGCTACCTGGTAGTTGATGTTCATGATCTCGCTGACCTCGTCGTAGCCGAGGTTCTGGTAGTATTTGAGATAGATGATCTCTTTTTGCCGGCCGCTGAGCTGTTCCACCGCCTTCACGACCAGGCGTTTCTTTTCCTCGTCCTCTTCTTCGGCGATCAGAAAGCTTTCGTGGCTCCATTCGAAGACTATTTCTTCGCCCTCGCCGGAGATGGGCAAAACCTCCCGGCTCTTCCGATAAGCCTTTAATAGCTTGTATTTCAGTGATTTGAGCAGATAGGCGCGGACGGAGACCACAGGCGTGCGGGTTTTAGCCTGCCAAAGCTCGATAAATAGCTCCTGGATACCATCTTCGAGAAGGTTTTCGTCGGTGGTGAATTTCCGGCCATACCGGTACAATTGCTCATAATGCGTCCGGAAAAGCGTTGCAAAAGCCTCTCGATCTCCATCACGGAAAGATTCCCACAGCAGTATGTCCTCTTTGGCAGTATTCAATGGTTGTGCGCGTGCTAAAACGAGTGGAAAGTAAAAAAAAATCGCCAAAAACTCCATTACAAAATTATCTTTATGGGTACGTCCAAGTAATATAGCAACCGATTTTATGTCAAAAGAGTTTCACGAGCCTGAGGATTTCCTGTCGGATGAATCGTTCCTATCCTGGTATTTCGAGGCGGGCGAGGCCGGTTCGTGGGAGAGCTGGATGGCCGGCGCCCCAGGCCGGCGGGAACTGGTCGACCGGGCGATCGCTATCCTGGATGCGACGCGGATGCGCGAGAAACCGCTGCCGGCGGGGCAGATGCAGCGTGCCGAGGCTGCGCTGATGGGACGGATCGACGAATTGATAAATATTGGTGCGGAGCCGGCGGAGCCACGAATCCTGGCCGGCCGGCACAGGCCCCTTCGGGCACGCGGGCGTTGGATGGCGGCAGCCGCTGTGTTGGTATTGGTGGGAGTAGGGCTGGTCGTCTACCGGATGCTCCCCGTGCGCCAATCGCAGCTGGCATCGGGGTATGGTGAACAGCTTTCGCAGCAGTTGCCGGACGGCTCGGAGGTGACGATGAACGCCAACAGCCGCCTGCACTATTTCAACAAATGGCAGGATGGGGTCGATCGGGAGGTCTGGATCGAGGGGGAAGCTTTTTTTCATGTCCGCAAGACTCCGATGAAAAGCAGGTTCATCGTACATACGGACGAGTTCGATGTCGTGGTCACCGGCACCCAATTCAACGTGGTGAACCGCAATGGCAGGGACAATGTGCTGCTGCAGGAAGGAAGCGTGATCATCCATCCGAAAACAGGCGAGGACCTGCATATGGTTCCGGGCGATTTCGTGCAGTGGGATGGGAACCGGTTGAAAAGATCCACGGTTCGGCTGGACAGCCTCACGGCGTGGAGGGATCACCAGATCGTCTTCGATAAGACCCCGCTGCGGGAGGTGGCTGCGATCATCGAAGAACAATATGGAGTTAAAGTCAACCTGGTGGCCCCTTCGATCGGCGACAGCCTGATCTCGGGGATATTGCCGAATAACAATCTGAACGTCTTGTTGCAGGCCCTGGAAACTACCAGCGATTTCGATGTTACCCGTGATGGCGGGAACATTACTATAAAAGCATCCGCGCATTAGGCGTAGGCGTACTCCGAATCCTTTGAGAATCGCTATTTAACCAAAACGCTTGTGTGAATGAAAAAATCGAATGGCTATCCATATTGGCTAAGATTTTTTCTGTGTGTGTGCCTGGCTGCCACCACGCTCGCTGGAAGCGGGCAGGCCGTGCTGCGCGATCCCGTGGACACCAGCGCCGGGCATGGCCGCAAACCCCTGATGGAGATACTGGTCGAGCTCAACCGTGCCAAAGGAGTATACTTTTTGTTCAGTCAGCAGCAGATCGGCAAGATGCTGGTCAACCCGCCTGTGCTTTCTTCCAATGCCAGTGTAGAAAAATTGTTGACGCAGGTCCTGCGCAACACCGGGCTCATCTACAAAAAAGTCGATGAACGCACCTTCGTGATCCTGAACCGGAAAAAGGATCCGGTGGCCGCCGCCGCAGGCGGCGCGGTCCAGGGCTCCTCGTATCCGGATGATGAGCCGGCCGATGTGTCGCCCGGGGAATCCGCTCCCAACACGATCTCAGGAAAGGTCATCGACATCGAGGGAAAGGTGCTGACCGGCGTCACCGTTTCGATAAAAAATACCCATCGGGGCACAAGCACCGACCTCGATGGCGCCTTCTCCATCCGGGCGGACAACGACGATATGCTGCTGTTGTCCAGTGTGGGCTTTGTAAACAAAGAGATCCCGGCAGGCCTGGCGGCCCGTGGTCCCATTGTGCTTGCTCCCAGCGATCAGCCGTTGATGGAGGTGCTGGTGACGGCCCTGGGCATCGGCAAAGAGGAGAAGACGCTGGGTTATTCCGCGTCCGAGCTGGACGGCGGATTGTTTACCCAATCGCGCACCGTCAATCTGGGGAATGCGCTGGCTGGCCAGGTCGCCGGGGTGAATGTCATCGACAATGCGACGGGACCTTATGGCAGCAGCCGGGTGCTGATCCGGGGCAATGCCTCGCTGAGCGGCAATAACCAACCCTTGTATGTCGTAGACGGCGTTCCTTATGACAATACAACGCCCTCCTATGCCGGGCAATATGGTGGCGTGGATCTGGGAGACGGACTATCCAATCTCAATCCCGATGATATCGAATCCATCGTCGTCTTAAAAGGAGTGGCCGCTTCCGCCTTATACGGCTATCGCGGTGGTAACGGGGCCATCCTCATTACTACCAAATCGGGTTCCCGCACGCATGGTATCGGTGTGCAGGTGAATAACAACACTACGCTTAATTCGGTGATCGATGAACGGGATTTCCAGTATGTCTATGGGCAGGGTATTGCCGGGATAAAGCCGCTCAGCGCACAGGTCGCGCTTGCGGCGCCCTATTACAGTTGGGGAGGCAGGCTGGACGGTACCGCAGCCGTCAACTATCTCGGGGATACCTATGCCTACGGTCCCGCACGGCATAACTTTGGAAGTTTTTTCCGCATGGGCGCGACCAGTCAAAGTTCGGTAGCGCTCACAGGCGCCAACAGCAAAGGACATTTCAGGCTGGGTCTAACGGATCTCCACCTGGGAACCATCGTTCCCAATTCTTTCATGTATAAAGAGGGGTTGAACCTGAATTCGACCTATTCCGTCACCAATCGGCTGCAAATGGACCTGACGGCGGATTATGTCTTCGAGCACGTCAACAACCGGGCCTCGATCTCGGATGCTCCGGGTAATGTGTTTGCTCCAGCTTTATACCTCGCCAATTCTTTCGATATCCGCTGGATGAAGGACCATACGGTACACCCCGATGGCACCGAATGGCTTCCCGGCGCAACCGATCCCTATTTTGAAAACCCGTATTATATCGCCCATGACTATAACAATACCACGGATCGCAATCGACTGACCGGTGGTTTGACGCTTAAGTATAATCTGCTCGACTGGCTCTATGTGCAGGGACAACTGACACGCGACGGCTATGTGTTCGATGTCGGGTCCATTGTCCCCTCCGGCGTGGAATACACCCGCACCGACGGGGTTCACGGGGGTAACCTGACTCAGTACGAGGTAAATTTTTATGAGCTTAACGGCAACTTTATGATCGGGGGGCAAAAAAAGTTCGGCCCGGATCTTTCTTTTGATGCCAACCTGGGGAGCAATCGCGAGGACAATGTTACCAGGATCAACGGCATCGGAGCCGTACCCAATTCTTCCAACCGGGCGGCGGGGCCATTTCTGATTTCGGGCGACTACAATGCGAATGATATCGCTACAGCCAATAAACCCTATAGTAATTTCGACCAGCATTATCGGGTCAATTCCATCTATGCCAATGCCGACCTGGGATATAAAAATTTTCTTTTTCTGAACTTCACGGCCCGAAACGACTGGTTTTCGACACTCAACATCCATACGGATCATTACCTCTATCCTTCGGTCTCGGGCAGTTTCATCTTCTCGGATGTGTGGCATCTTCCGGCCTGGATCAACCTGGGCAAGTTACATGCGTCCTGGGCGGCCGCTTCGAACGGAACACAGCCCTACCAAAGTTTGCTGGCCTATGGCATAGAAAGCTATTCGATCAACAACCAGCCGTTGGGCTATATCGCTACTTCCAATTCGGTGCCTGTAGTTCCCAATGCCGATCTTCGGCCGGTAAGCATCCAGGAAAAGGAAGCCGGTGTTCGCATGCAATTCCTGGAAGATCGGGCAGACTTCGATCTCACGGTTTATGACAAGCAAACGACCAATGATATCGTGAATGTAACGATCAGCACTACTTCGGGTTATGGACAAGCTGTCGAAAACGTAGGGAAGATCCGCAATAGAGGCATAGAGCTGCTGCTGGAAGGCACGCCCATAAAAACGAAGGGTTTCAGCTGGAAGACCTCGTTCAACTTTGCGATCAACAATAATAAGGTGCTTTATATCGGCGGAGGGCAAAGCATCGTCATCGGCGGCGCTTATCCGCGCTGGGGAAGCGAGGTCAGCATCAGCAACGTCGTAGGTCTTCCCTATGGACAGATCATGGGCTATGCCTATAAGCGGGACGCCAAAGGCAATAAGCTCTTCAGTGACGGCGTTTCCGATCCGGCGCCGGCGGGGGAGCCGGAGGAAACCGGGATAGTGCCGCTGGGTTCTACCGTCTACCGGCAAACGGGAGGGTTCTCCAATGAATTCCATTATGGAGCTTTCACGCTGACCAGTCTCATCGATTTTAAATTCGGGGCGAAGATCTATTCGGGGACCAACCTGCTGCTGTATTATTATGGTTTGCAAAAGGCCACCCTGCAGGGCAGGGATGGAGGCTATATTGGAAAAGGATTACTGGATAACGGCCATCCCAATACAACGGCTGTTCCGGCGCAGCAATATTTTCAGGATATTTCCGCGGGCGGAACGGATCACATTGCAGAAGAATTCGTTTATGACGCCAGCTTCATCAAATGGCGGTCTGTTTCGTTGTGTTACACCCTTCCGGCTGCCGCGCTGAAGAAAAGCTTTTTCAAAGGAATGAGTTTTTCCCTGGTAGGCAGAAACCTGGCTATACTGATGAAACATACGCCAAATATCGATCCTGAATCCAGTATCAATAATACGAATGGCCAGGGGCTTGAATTGACCGGCTATCTGCCTACACGAAGCTGGGGGATCAACATAAATTGTAAATTTTAACGGCATGCCGAGACGAGTGACCATTCCCTGCCTTTTTTTCTTCGCGCTCCTGGCGGGTTGCAGGAAAGGTTTTGTGTCCCTCAATACCAATCCTGATCTGACCACGGCCAGCCAGATCAATTTTAACTACCTTTTCTCCAACGCCCAGTTGCAGACTTCGGGTAATACGGACGGCAATGGTTATGAGGATTGGCGAAATAACCTGATCTATTCCGGTTGCATGGTTCAACATTTATCATCTACGCTTTCTTACTGGGACGGCGATAAATATCTCTATAATCCCACGTATAATTCGGCTTACTGGGATGAGAACTATCCCAACAGCATAGCCAATATAGAAGAGGTCATCGCACATACGCAAAACGATACGGCCTGCTACAACCTTTACCGGATAGCCCGCATTTTCCGGGCCTTCATGTTCCAGCGGCTCACGGATATGTATGGCGACTGTCCCTATTCCCAGGCCGGGCAGGCCGTTATCGCCGGCACCTTTTATCCACAATATGACCGGCAGCAGGATATCTATTCTTCATTATTGCAAGAGCTGAATGATGCAGCAGCCGGGCTCGACAGCAGCAGGCCCAATACCGTGGGCTCAGCGGATCTTCTTTTTGGAGGAAATATCGCTGCATGGAGGAAATTTGCCTTTTCGGAGATGGTTCGGCTGGCTATGCGGATGAGCAAGGTGGCACCCGATAGCGCTCACGTCTGGGTCAACCGGGCCGTACAGGGCGGCGTCATGAGCGATTATACCGACAATGCGATCGTTCATCATGAGGCGGTAACCGGAACGCCCGTTGTCAACGGATCCGGGCTGATCTTTGTGAGCAACGATCCTAACGGCTACCGGCTGAGTGAAACCTTCGTCAACTATCTGCGCAACACCGCCGATCCGCGACTTTGTTTTCTCGGCACGGTTTGTTCCGATCCCACGAATCCGGGCGATATGGGTGACACCGCGGCGACGCTTCAGCTCGGGGAGCCCAATGGCTTCGACCCGGCCTATAGCGGTACCGCCTATGATCTCGTAAATGCCGGTAACTGGCCGGGCAATGCCAACAGTTATTCCGTGGTCAACCGGTACACCTTTGCCCGGCTCGATGCGCCGACCTTTTTTCTTACGGCGGGCGAGACCCAACTGCTCCTGGCCGAAGCCGCGCAACGCAACTGGATAGGCGGCGATCCTGCCGCTTTTTTTACTGCGGGTGTAACGGCGGCGATGCAACAACTCACACAGCAGGCCGGCGCGGGGCCCTCCCCGGATGCCATCACTGCCTGGCTTGCCGCCCACCCCTACAACGGAACACTGGAACAGATCAACACCCAATATTGGATAGCAGGCTTCATGGACGAGAACGAATGTTTCGCTAATTGGCGACGCAGCGGTTATCCCAGCCTGATACCCGTGAATTACCCTGGTAATGTCACTGACGGCGCTATTCCCCGCCGGTTCACCTATCCGCAAACAGAAGCTTCCACGAACACAGCTAATTACAATGCTGCCGTCTCCCGTCTTTCGGGTGGCGACAAAATGAGCTCACGTATGTGGTGGGATATACCATGACCGGCCCCGCTTCGGAGCATGGCTGGCGATCACCTTGCTAAATCGTATTTGCAAAAAAACTTTTCATTAGGGCGTTACAAAACCGGGAGCTCCGGCACCTGAATAAAGAAACGGTGAATTTATAATCAAACGCTGCAAAAAAAATGAGAAGATCAAGTCTTCGGGTGCTTGGCTATGTCCTTGGCATCCCGTTCTGCATCGTTGCCGCCTGCCCGCAGTACGCCTTTGCTGTCGACGGTAGCCGCAACAAGTATCACACAAACGAAAATATGGCCGGCCCCATTACGGGTAGGATCACGGACGCTTCGGGCGCGCCGCTCGCGGGCGTGACTATCATGGTAAAGGGAACGCGCAAAAGCACCACCACCAATGTAGATGGAGCGTTCTCCATCGTAGCGGGCAAGGGAGACGTGCTGGTGTTCTCCTTCATTGGTTTTGCTACGCAGCAGATCACGGTAGGTAATGACGCAACGATCGACGTCCGGATGGTTACTTCCAATGCCGAGTTGACCTCAGTGGTGGTGACGGCTCTCGGGATTAAAAAGCAGGCCAGGGCGCTTGGTTACTCGACCACGGAAGTCGACGGCTCCAAGTTCACGGAGTCACGGGAAGCGAATATTGGGAATGCCCTTACCGGGCAGGTGGCCGGTGTTAGTGTAGCCGGTACGGCGACGGGCCCTTCGGGCAGCAGCCGCGTCGTGATCCGCGGTAACTCCTCGCTCTCCGGTAATAGTCAGCCGCTGTATGTCATCGACGGTATCCCTTATGACAATACTAATCAGGGCTCGGCCGGCCAGTGGGGTGGCGTGGATTATGGCGATGGCCTTTCCAACATCAACCCGGACGATATCGAAAGCATCCAGGTGCTCAAAGGGGTGGCCGCATCCGCTTTGTACGGCTATCGTGGCGGTAACGGCGCGATCCTGATCACTACCAAGTCCGGTGCCAGGTCCAAGGGGATCGGGGTGCAAGCCAACAACAACTTCACCGTTAACTCGGTGCACGACCTCACCGATTTTCAGTACCAGTACGGCCAGGGATTGCAGGGCGTCAAGCCCACTACGGTCCTGGCTGCGCAAAATTCGGAATATTACAGCTGGGGCGCCCCGGTAGACGGGACCCAGGCCGTGAATTTCCTCGGTAACTCTTATGCCTACAGTCCTTATAAGAACAATATGAAGGACTTTTATAAGAACGGGGTGGTCAACCAAAGCTCGGTCGCGATGTACGGCTCCAACGATCAAGGCCATTTCCGGCTGGGATTATCCGATCTCTATAACGGAAACGTCATTCCCAATGCCAATATGCAGCAGCAGGGTATTAACTTCAACACCGAGTACCATGTGCTGCCCAAACTGACCATCGACCTCACCGCCAACTATGTCTTCGAGCAGGTCAAGAACCGCGTCTCCTTCTCCGACGCGCCCGGAAACGTGGTCGCGAGCGAGCTGTACCTGGCTAATACTTTTCGCATCAAATGGGAGCAGCCCAACCAGGGCACCAACGCCGCGGGCAACGAACAGCTGCCGGGAGCGGATCAATATTTCGACAACGCCTATTTCGTCGCTTATAAGTTCCAGAACGCCACTTCCCGTAGCCGGCTCACCGGCGGGCTCACGGTGAAATACGACTTTACCAAATGGTTGTCTGCGCAGGGCGGTGTTACCCGGGACGGCTATACCTTCGATCTGACGAATATCACGCCTTCTGGTACAGGGTATGATCCCGGCGGCCAGATGACGACCAATAATGTAAACTTCCATGAGCTCAACTGGAATTACCTCATCGGGGTGCATACGAAATTTGGCAACAATTTTAGCTTCAACGCGAATGCGGGTGGCAATTCGGAGGATAACGTGACTTCTTCCACCGGCGTGTCCGGTGCCGGCCCCTTCAACGTGCCTTACTATTATTCCCTTACCAATGTGACCAATCGGCCGGAAGGTGTAGGCTATGCCCGTATCCATGTGAATTCTGTTTATGCCACGGCCGATCTGGGTTACAAGGACTTTCTTTTTCTGAATCTCACGGGCAGGGACGACTGGTTCTCCACCCTGTCGATCAATAATGACCGCTACCTGTATCCCTCGGCGAGCCTGAGCTTCGTGTTCTCCGATGCCCTGACGCTTCCCGGCTGGATTAGTTTCGGCAAACTGCGGGCATCCTATGCGCAGGCGTCTAACGGTACCAACGCTTATCTCAACGCCCAGACCTATGGTTACCTGGGTTATCCCATCGACGGACAGTCGATGAGCTTTATCCTGCAGAATGTAGTTCCCAATCAACAGCTTGCACCGGTACAGATCACGGAAGCAGAAGCAGGAGCCAATATGCAATTCCTGAACAACCGGGTGGGTTTCGACGTAGCAGTCTATGACAAGAATACGACGAAGGACCTGGTAAACGTTACTACCAGCCCGACCTCCGGCTATGATGGTATCGTGGAGAATATCGGTAAGATCCGCAATACCGGCGTGGAAATACTCCTGAACGGAACACCCGTCCGTACCCATGACTTCTCCTGGAATCTCACTTTCAACATCGGTCTCAATAGCAACAAGGTCCTGTATCTCGGCCCCGATGTCAAGTCGATCGTTGTTGCCGGCGCCAATGCGCGTTGGGGTAATGGGGTGAACGTCAGCCATTGGGTTGGATTGCCTTATGCCCAGATCACCGGGTATGGGTATAAAAGGGATGCCAACGGTCATAAGATCTTTAGTGATGGCTCCGATGGCATCACGGCCGGCGAACCGGAACCGACGGCTACACAGGTGCCGCTGGGTTCAGGTGTCTACAAACAAACGGGTGGGGTGACCAATGATTTCCATTATAAGAACTTCGCGCTTTCCTTCCTCATCGATTTCAAATACGGTGCAAAGATCTATTCCGGTACCAACCTGCTGCTCTACACGTATGGTCTCCAGAAGACTACCTTACAGGGCAGGGCCACGGGTGGTTATGTCGGCAATGGCGTCGATCTTGCCGGGCATGCCAATGCTAAAGCGGTGCCCTCCCAAACGTATTTCCAGGATCTGGCCACAGGGAATGACCAGATCGCGGAGGAATTTGTCTATGATGCCAGCTTCATCAAGTTAAGATCGCTCAGCCTGAGCTATTCGCTGCCGGGTAAGGTGATCAAAGGCACCGCAATTAAGGGCGTGAACTTTTCTCTTGTAGCGCGTAACCTGGCTATTCTGATGAAACATACACCGAATGAAGATCCCGAAGGCAATTATGCCAATGGCAATGGTCAGGGTCTGGAATTGTCCGGCTATCCATCTACCCGGAGTCTGGGTTTTAACGTGAATGTTAAGTTCTAATTTAATTCGAGTGCAAACTAAATTGACAACAATGAAAAAGAGAATATTTTTAGCGGCCTCGGTTTCGATTGCCCTGTGCGGAACCAGTTGTAGAAAGGATTTCATCTCTATCAATACCAACCCCAACGCGGTCTCCGCGGCGCAAGAACAGTACGCCTCCCTGCTCACCAATGCCGAATTGCTCACGTCCGGCAACAGTGACGGTAATGCGTATGAGGACTGGCGGGGCAATCTGATCTATGCCTCGTGTATGATCCAGCATCTTAGCTCTACCACTGGCTATTGGGATGGGGATAAATATTTTAATAATGCCAGCTATCTGTCCTCCTATTGGGATCAGGATTTCGGTCCCCAGGCCAGCGGCGTCAATAACCAAAATAGCAACTCGGCTCCGGTGACCAACCTGGTGGATATTACCTATAACCTTAAGAATGTTGCCGCGCAGGTCAACCTGTACAATGAGGCCCGGATCTTCAAGGTCTATCTTTTTCAACGCCTTACCGATATGTATGGGGATATTCCCTACAGTCAGGCCGGTTTGGGCTATATCTCCAATATCCTGGAGCCGGTGTATGACAAACAGCAGACGATCTATATGGACATGCTGAATCAGCTCGACTCGGCCGCAGCCGCGCTTAGCACGTCCGCCGCTACGCCGGGCGCCAGCGATCTGATCTATGGCGGTAATGTCGCGCAGTGGCAAAAATTCGCCTATTCCGAAATGGTTCGGATTGCGATGCGGATGAGCAAAGTCGATCCGACGACGGCGCAGACCTGGGTTCAGAAGGCAGTGGCAGGCGGTACCTTTGCCTCCAATGCAGACAATGCCATGCTGGTCCACCAGGCCGCCGCTCCCAATGGTGCCGGCAGCCAGGTAGCTAACGGGTCGGGGCAGGTGCTGGGGGTGATCGATCCTACTGCCGCGCATCTGAGTCAGACCTTCGTCAATTTTCTTAATTCCACGAGCGATCCCCGGCTACCATATCTCGGTACGATTATCGCCGATGCGACCGTGGCGACGGATATGGGCGATACGACGGCAGCCCACCAGCTTGGCCAACCCAACGGCTATGACGTAAATGGCGGGGCAACGGATATATCCAAAGCGCCCGGCTATCCCGGTAACCAGAATAAATATTCCTATGTCAACCGCTATACGTTTGCGCGCGCCACTGCTCCGACGTTCTTCCTGACGTATTCAGAGACCGAGCTGCTGTTGGCCGAAGCGGCGCAGCGCGGCTGGATCCCGGGCAGCGCGGCTACTTACTACGCCAATGGCGTCACCGCTGCTATGGCGCAGCTTACACAGGCGGGAGCGGGTCCTTCGACTGCCAGCATCAGCGCCTATGTCACCGCCAACCCGTTGGTGGCCGGCTCGGAGCTACAGATGATCAACGATCAATATTGGGTGGCTTCGTTTATGGATGAAACCGAGTCGTGGGCTAACTGGAGGAGAAGCGGCTACCCGGTGCTGACGCCGGTGAGCTATTTCGGAAATGCCACGAATGGCACTATTCCCCGCCGGTACACCTATTCGACCGTCGAGGCGGCTACCAATGCGTCGAATTACTCCGCTGCCGTCGGCGATCTAAAAAATGGGGATAAGATGACGTCCCCCGTATGGTGGGATAAACAATAGTACAGCTTGCCCATTCAAAACGAGAACGGGTCCCAGCTGGGACCCGTTTCTTATTTCGAGATCTTGAATGTTACGGCGTAGTCGCCGATGGGTTTGTTCTGTAAGGCGGGTGGAATATCGATCACCAGCTGTTTACCGTTCTGATGCCACTTCAGCTTATTTTTTCTGCCGAGGATCGTGATATGGCTCTTGGGTCTTGCCGTGAATTTGTCGATGGTCACCTGGGCGGGGAGTGTGACGGACGAGCCTTCTTCGCTTAGGTAAAAGGCATAGACCGAGGTACTGTCCTTAGACTGCGTGAGATAGATGTTGCCGGAAGACCAGGGATAGATGGTCCGGCTGCCATAGATGCCTTCGCCGTTGACTTTCATCCAGGCACCGATGTCTTTGAGCCGGGCATAAGCGGTGTCGTCCCAGTCGCCGTCGGGAGAAGGCCCGATGTTGAGCAGGAAATTGCCGCCGCGGGACACGATCTTCACCAACAGCTGGACCAGCTGGTTCGAGGATTTATAATGATCGTGGGGGACATAGCTCCAGGAATTACCCATGGTCATACAGGTCTCCCAGGGATCATCCATCGGATGCGCGGGGATCTGCTGCTCGGGCGTGGTATAGTTCTCGTATTCGCCGGGTACGCTGCGGTCGACGACGATGAGTCCCGGCTGGTGGCTCCGTGCCATGGCTGCGATCTTTGGCATGTCGACGTCCTGGTCGTATCGAATACCGCGTTGCCAGTCGATAACGGCATTGATGGTCGAGAGGGGGCGGACCCAGCCGCCATCGAGCCATAGCAGGTCCATGCGACCGTATCCAGTCATCAGCTCTTCGATCTGGTTGTAGGTATAGTCCTTAAAGGCCTTCCAGCGTTCGGGATATTTGGCGGGGTCGTAGTTGACATTCCGGTCTTTGGGTGGGAAATAGGACCACCAATAGTCGTTGGAATGCCAGTCCGGCTTAGAGAAATAGGCACCGATCATAAAGTTGTCTTTTCTAAAGGCGTCGAAGACTTCTTTGGCTACGTTGCTCTTCGGGTTCGAAGAGAAGGGCGTTTTGGGCGAGGTGATCTTATAATCGGTGTATTTCGTATCGAACATGCAGAATCCATCGTGGTGCTTGGTGGTGAAGACGACATATTTCATGCCCGCGTCTTTGGCGGCCGCGGCCCATTTGGCGGGATCGAAGCGGGTCGGGTTGAAGGTGGTCTGCAGGTTCTCATAGGCTTGTTTGTATTCGAAATAGCTTTTTGAGTAAGGACCGTGCCGTTGCGTCCAGCCTTCGTCTTCGGGGCAGATGCTCCAGCTTTCGACGACGCCCCACTGGCTGTAGGTGCCCCAGTGCATCAGCAGGCCGAATTTATAATCCTGCCATTGCGCGATCTTTTGCTGCACGAGCGTGTCGGCAGGTTTGAAGTAGACGTCGTAGTGATTAGCCTTCCAGAGGGCGTAGCGTTTGTATTGATCGGCGAGGCGATGTTGGAAGTTCATGTAGTTGCGGCCGGCCTTGGGGCTCCACAAGACTTCGGATAAGGCGCTCAGGCGGGGGAAGAGCATGTATTCGACCTTGGAGGTATTGCTCATGTATTCCGTCCAGACATTAGCCTGTGCGCCGAGGACATAAGCCGTGTCGCTGCCGGTGAGTTCTGCGGGGACCGGCTCGTAGCCGTAGACCTGCTCCAGCGGCAGGTAGCCGCCGATGGTGAGCGAATCGTCGTTATGCGTTTGCGAGTGATCGAAATAGACGTATTGACCGGGTGTCATGATGACGTTGTGGTGTTGTTTGGCCGCTTCGATACCGCCTTTTTCGCCGCGCCAGCTCATAATCGTGGCGTTGGGGGCAATACCGCCTTCGAGGATCTCGTCCCAGCCGATGATCTTTTTGCCTTTGCTGTTGATGTATTTTTCCATACGCTGGATAAACCAGCTTTGCAGCTCGTCTTCGTTCTTCAGGCCGAGCTCCTTCATCCGTTTTTGGCATTTGGGACAGGTCTTCCAGCTATCCTTGGGACATTCGTCCCCGCCAATGTGGATGTACGGCGCGGGGAAGAGGGGAATGATCTCGTCGATGACATCTTGCAGGAATTGGAAGACACTGTCGTTGCCGGCGCAATACACGTCTTTGAAGACGCCCCAGGAATGCTGCACATGATAGGGACCGCCGGTACAGCCGAGCCAGGGATAGGCGGCGAGGGCCGCGGAGGCATGACCGGGCATCTCGATCTCGGGGATGACGGTGATGTATCGATCGGCGGCGTATTTCACAACGTCTCTGATCTGGTCCTGGGTATAATAGCCACCGTGGGGGATGCTGTCGTCACCGGTGCCGGGGTGGTGGCCGATGATGGTCCCGCTGCGCCAGGCGCCGATCTCGGTGAGCCGCGGATATTTTTTGATCTCTATGCGCCAGCCCTGGTCTTCGGTGAGATGCCAGTGGAAGTAGTTCATCTTGTGCAGCGCGATGAAATCGATATAGCGTTTTACGAAATCCACGGAGAAGAAATGACGGCCGACGTCGAGATGCAGCCCGCGGTATTCGAAACGGGGATAGTCGTCAACGCTGACGGTGGGGATCTTCAGTGTGCCGTCGGCTGTGCGTACCATCGGTCCGTTTTCCGTCGCCTGGAAGGGGCTCAGCGGCAACAGCTGGATCAGCGTCTGGATGCCGTAGAAGGTGCCGGCATGGGTAGAGCCGACGATGGTGATGCCGTCCGCTGTGGCGTCGAGATGATAATGACCGTTCCTGCCACCCGCTTCGGTGCGTAGAGTGATGGCATGCGCGCCTGGCTTGTTTATTGGCAGATGCAGGCCATAGAAGCGACCGAGATAGTCGTTAAGGAAATTGGCTGCGAGGAGATCCGAGTCGCTGGCTACGAGTACGGTGTTCTTGTCGAGGGCGAAGTGGCCGGAATGCCACTCCGTGCTTACGGGTTCCGGGATGATAGCGGCAGGAGCGTCCTGCGCATAGCTATAGAGGCCCGGGATGATCAGTCCGAGCAACAGCAGGGAGCGAATGTAGTTGGTCATGCGACGAATATAGGGCAAAATGCGGAGCCGTATTCTGCAAACGGTTGCTAAAGATTAGCTTATCGGGCGACACGCCGGGACTCGCGGCGGCTCCGAAGGTCATCGTTGGATCACGGGCAGGATGATCCCCGAGGGATGGGCGGCGTCGTGCCAGATGCGGATCGTCGCCTTCTGGAAATCCTTTTCGCCACAGGTGGGGATATTGCAAAAGGTCTGCGGGTTCATATCGACCAGCGGAAACCAGGAGCTTTGGATCTGGACCATGATGCGATGACCCTTTTTGAAGGTATGCGCGATCTCGTTGATGTCGAAAGCTACTTCGGCGACCTGGCCTGCTACGAGTGGCTCCGGCTTTTCATAACTGTTTCGAAATTTGCATCTAAACACTTCTGCTCTTACGAGCCGTTGATAGCCTTTGGGGTCGGTGGTTGTTGTCTGGATGCCCTCCTCTTTACCGGGGAGCACATCGATGAGCTTGACGACGAGGTCCGCGTCGGTGCCGGTGGAGGAAAGGAAGATATCCGCTTTGAGGCGGCCGGTGACCGTGAGCGAATCCGTGAGGGGAGCCGTTTGGTAGACGAGGACGTCGGGGCGCTCCGCGGCGAAGCGCTGGTCGGTGACGATATAGGCGTTATCCCGGCCGCCGTGGATGCCGTCGATATAGGGGACGGGATGGGCGGGGTCGCTGAGGTATTCGTCGTAGGCGGCGTTCGCGTTTGCGCCTGTGGCGTCTTCGGTTGCCGTTCCCGGGACTTTGCCTTCCAGCATTTCGGGGACCGTCCGAACCCCTGGAGCCGAGAGGCCGCCACCGGCGCGTAGCTCGAATTTCACGGGCCGTGCTTCCCTGGGCGGCCAGGTGCTATAGGTCTTCCACTGGTTGCTGCCGGTCTCGAAGACGGTGGCTTCGGCCAGCGGGGCGGCCGCGGAGTCTTTGAGATAGTGGTTGAAGAAGTCGGTTTCGATTTGATGGTAGTAGTCGTTGACATTCTGCTGGAAGTCCAGCGCGCCGAATTTGGTCCAGGTCCTCGCGGCCCAGCCGCCGTGTGTCCAGGGTCCCATGATGAGGTGGTTGTCGTTGGGCGTCGATTGTTTTTCGATGGCCTCGTAGGTGCGTAGCGAGCCGAACATATCTTCGGCGTCGAACCAGCCGCCGACCACGAGGACGGCGGGTTTGATGTTGCGCAGGTGGGTGCGGATATTGCGGGCCTGCCAATAGCTGTCGTAGGTGGAATGAGCGAGGTATTCATTCCAGATCTTGCCTTTGTTGTCGAAATATTGGGCGTTGTTCGTATTGCGTAGCGGACCCAGGTCGAGAAAGAACTGGTAGGCGTCGTGGATCTCGGCGTGGAAGAGATCGCGGCCGTAGTTTTGCACCGGCGTGGGCCGGGGGACGTCGAAGAAATTATCGAAGTCGAAATTGTCGAGCAGGAAAAAAGCGCCGTTATGGTTGGCGTCGTCGCCGATGAACTCGTCGGTGACAGGCGCCTGCGGGCTCACGGCTTTGATGGCCGGATGCGCGTCGGGCAGCGAAGCCGAGGCGAAGAAACCGGGATAGGAGATTCCCCAGAGACCCACGCGGCCGTTGTTGTTTTTGATGTGTTTCAGGAGCCATTCGATGGTGTCCCAGGTATCGGTGCTCTCGTCCGTTTCCTGCCGGGTCTTATGTTGATCTTTGGCGGGGGACATCTCTTCGAAATCGCCTTCGCTCATAAAGCGGCCGCGGACGTCCTGGTAGACGAAGATATACCCATCGTGCATCAGCCGGCTGTTCGGTCCCAGGCCGCCGCGATACAGCGTATCGCCGTAGGGGCCGGCCGAGTACGGCGTCCGTTCCATGAGAAAGGGATAGTTCTGCGTGTGATCCTTGGGGACGTAGATCTCGGTGCATAGCCGTTTCCCGTCGCGCATTGGAATAAAGACTTCCTGTTTGTCGAAATTGTCTTTGACATAATTCTGGGGGCGGGGGGCCTGCGCGGTACAGGCCAGCGGAAGCAGGATGATAGCAAGCCAGCGTCTTGTGTTGCGTAGCATAAGGTTATAAGGTTATTATTTAAGCACGGGCAGGATGATCCGGGAAGGATGTTCGCTGTCGTGGAAAACGCGGATCGTCTCTTTCCGGAAATCGCTGTCATCCGCAGTATAAATATCGACAAATTGCTGCGGATTCCGGTCAACAAGCGGGAACCAGGTGCTTTGTATTTGTATCATGAGCCTATGGCCTTTTTTAAACGTATGCGCGATATCGGGAACGGCCCATTTCACTGTCTCCACCTTGCCGGGAATGAAGGGAACGGGTTTTTCGAAGCTTTCCCGGAAGCGGCCGCGCATGATCTCGGCGTGGACCAGCATCTGGTAGCCGCCCATGGGATAACCGGCGGGGTTGTCATGGCTGCGCCCGTGCTGGGCCACCTGCGTAGTATAGCTGAAGTCGTCGGGGAATACATCGATGACTTTGACGACGAAATCGGCGTCGGTGCTGCTGAGGCTTACCTTGAGATCGGCGATCACGGGGCCGGCGAGCGTGAGGTCTTCCGTGAGTACGGGTGTCTGGAAGGTCAGCACATCGGGCCGGCGGGAAGCGAAGCGCTGGTCGTCGTCCATGTATTCGCGGGTGCGATTGAAATAAACGTCTTCGGTATAGGGCACGGGGTGGGCCGGGTCGCTGATGTATTCGCTTGGGCTGTTCTTGCCTGCAGGCGCGGTCCAGGCGAGACCGCCATCCGGCTGCAGATAGATCGGCTGATCCTGCGATTGTTTGGGCGGCCATTGGTCGAAGGTCTTCCATTCGTTTGCGCCGCTGAAGAAGATGGTGGCGGCGGGAAGGTTCGGATCGGCGCCTTTGCCTTTGAGGTAGTAGTTGAAGAAGGGGATCTCGATATTGCTCTGGTACCACCAGGAGGTGTTGGAGCCCCACTGGACATTGCCGAGATGAGTACCGTCGTTGGACCCCCACTCGCCATGGTACCAGGGACCCATCACGAGATGGCTGTTGGTAGCGGGGCTTTGGGCCTTGAGTGCCTTGTAGACATTCCAGGCGCCGAAACAGTCTTCGGCGTCATAGAGTCCGCCTACGACGAGCATTGCCGGTTTGATATCGTAGAGGGCCACCCGGGCATTGCGGGCCTGCCACCAGGCGTCGCGGTTGGGATGCTGGTAGAGCTCCTTCCAGAAGGCAATGGTGTCGCCGGTGAGCTTCAGGATATTCTTGAGGGCGCCGGTCTCGAGATACCATTTGTAGCTATCTTTGGTAGAGTAGTCGAAGCCCGTGGGGCCAACTGTCGTAGGCTGCGGCCGCGGTTTACCGAACTCGGAATAAAAGGCCCAGCCGTCCCAGACGAAGAAGGCGCCGTTGTGATGGAAGTCGTCCCCCATGAACCAATCGGTCACCGGCGCCTGTGGGCTCACCGCCTTGAGCGCGGGATGGGCGCTGGCGGCGGCCATGGTGCTATAGAAACCTGGATAAGAGGTGCCGAAGACGCCGACGCGGCCGTTGTTATGCGGGACATTCTTCACGAGCCAGTCGATGGCATCGTAGGTGTCGGTGGACTCATCGATATCGCCGGCTTTTTTGTCTTTGATAAAGGGCCGTACATCCACGAACTGCCCTTCGCTCATCCAGCGGCCGCGCACATCCTGGGTCACCATGATATAACCTTCGCGGAGATAATAACGCAGATAGCTTGTATAATAATTCCGCCATTTTTCCGAGCCGTACGGTGCACAGGAATAAGGAGTACGCGTCATCAGGATGGGGTGTTTTTCGGTGGTATCTTTTGGAATATAGAGGGTGGTGAACAACCTGACGCCATCACGCATGGGAATGTACTGTTCCAGCTTATAGTAATTTTCCCTTATCCATGCACTGTCCTGCGCGGTGCCTTGTGCATAGGTGGCGCCCGCTGCTATGGATAGAAGCAGAAAAAATAGAAATTTTCTCATGTTATGCGTTATGTTTAGTTTAGAGATTCAATTTAGGTAAAACATGTCTAACCGGAGAAAATTTTTGCAGTCATCCCTTCTGGGATCGCTGGGTATTTTGTTGAACCGTAAGGCGAATGCCGCTGTCGTCGATCCTGTTCGTGTGACCGGGCAACCGGTGGTGCTTTCGACCTGGGACACAGGCGTAAAGGCGAATCAGGGCGCCTGGGAGGTCCTGGGTAAAAATGGTCATGCATTGGATGCGGTGGAAGCGGGTGTGCGCGTCACAGAATCCTCCATCAACTGTTGTGTAGGGTTAGGCGCGAATCCGGACCGGGACGGACATGTAACACTGGATGCAAGTATTATGGATCATGAGTGGAATTGCGGCAGTGTAGCTGCATTGGAGCGGATCAAGCATCCGATCTCCGTAGCGCGCCGGGTCATGGAAAAAACGCCGCATGTGCTGCTGGTCGGTGTGGGGGCGCAGCAGTTTGCCGTGGCCGAAGGTTTCCCGCTGGAACCCGATGTGTTGTCCGAGGACGCGAAGAAGGCCTATCGCGAATGGCTGAAGAAATCGGAATATAAGCCCGTGATCAACATCGAGAACACGAAGAGCAGCAGCGAGGTGCCGCGCGCGGCGGGCGACGGGGTTGCGCAGGAATATGTCGCGGCGCCGGCGAAGTTGGCTGATGGCGGATGGAACCATGACACCATTGGGATGATCGCCATGGATGCCGCCGGCAATCTGAGCGGCAGCTGCACGACGAGCGGTATGGCCTTCAAGATGCGCGGAAGGGTGGGGGACTCGCCGATCATCGGGGCGGGATTGTTTGTCGACAATGAAGTCGGGGCAGTTACGGCTACTGGTCAGGGCGAGGATGTGATCCGCATCTGTGGTTCGCATAGCGTCGTGGAATATATGCGGCAAGGGCTATCGCCGGAGCAGGCCTGCAAGGCGGTCGTAGAGAAGATCGCGCGGATCAAAAAAGAAAAGGCGAAAGATATCCAGGTGGGTTTTATTGCCATCAATAAAAAAGGCGAAACGGGTGGGTATGCGCTACAGCCCGGTTTTTCGTATGCGATCAAAAGCGGATCGGAAGAAAGGCTGATACCGGCAAAAAGTTATTTTTCATAACGGAAATTATATGGATTACCGGTTAGAGATATGTGCATTTAACCTGGCTTCGGCGTTGCTTGCGCAGCAGGCGGGGGCGGACAGGATCGAATTTTGCGCCGGGCCCGAAGAGGGCGGCACCACGCCTTCCGGGGGAGCGATCCGCACGGCGCGGGAGCAGTTGCATATAGCGCTCTATCCTATCATCCGGCCGCGGGGCGGAGATTTCCTGTATTCCGACCAAGAGTTCCGGAGCATGATCCGGGATATCGACTATTGCAAACAAGTGGGTTGTAACGGGGTCGTGTTCGGCATCCTTTTGCCCGACGGCTCTGTAGATAAGGCGCGTTGTGCAAGGCTGGTGGAAGTGGCATATCCGTTGGGAGTGACCTTTCACCGGGCGTTCGACTGGTGTGCGAACCCTTTCGAGGCGATGGAGACGATCATCGGTATCGGCTGCGAACGGATCCTGACGTCGGGACAGCGGCCGAAGGCGCTTGAAGGTGTAGAGATGATCGACCAGCTGGTGCGTGAGGCCGACGACCGGATCGTGATCATGCCCGGATCGGGTGTTCGCTCAGCGAATATCGCAGAGCTGGCGGAGAAGACGGGTGCTTCCGAGTTCCATACCTCGGCCCGGGTGTTGAAGGCCAGTGCCATGACCTATGTGAATGCCGCCATGAAGGAGAGCCAGGACACCGTCATGGTGGACCCGGACGAGGTCATGAAAATAAAAGAGCAGCTGGCCGCCCTGGAGGGTAACTAGCTGCCCGATCGAGCCCGCCCGGGCGCCAGGGCGCGGGACGCGACTCGTCCGAAGGACAATCATTAGCGCTATTTCAGCTTGGTGATCTTGAGCATATTCGTCGGCAGGTGCTCCTCGATGGGCAGGCTGCCGGTGTTGACGACTACGTCTCCCGGTTTTACAAATCCGCGTTCCTTGAGGATCTCATGTTGATCATGGATGATGTCGTCGACACTCTCTTCTTCGGCATAGTGGAAAGCGCGTACCCCCCAGCTCAGGCTGAGCTGGTTGATCAGGCTTTTCTCTTTGGAGAAGATATACAGCGGCGATTTAGGCCGGTAGCTGGACAGGATAAAGGCCGTATAGCCGGATTGCGTCATGCCGATGATGGCGTCGGCGTTGGCGTCCTTGGCCAGCTTGCAGGCATTGTAACAGATGGCGTCGCTGAGGAACGAAGGGGAGTGCGGTTGCGGCACGAGATCGTCTTCGCGGTTATACGGGTATTCGGTCTTTTCTACCTCGATGATGATCTTACGCATGGTCTCGACGACGAGCGCGGGGTGCTGACCCGTGGCCGTTTCGGCGCTCAGCATCACGGCGTCTGCGCCTTCCAGTACGGCGTTGGCGACGTCGGTGATCTCGCTGCGATTGGGTTTTACCCGGTCGATCATGCTTTCCATCATTTGGGTGGCGACGATCACGGGTTTGGCGCGGTGGATACATTTGCGGATGATCTCGCGCTGGGCCATGGGGACTTTCTCGACGGGCAGCTCCACGCCGAGGTCGCCGCGGGCGACCATGACGGCATCGGAACTGTTGACGATGTTACGCAGGTCTTCCATCGCGGAAGGCATTTCGATCTTGGCGATGACCTTGGACTGGCTTTTCCTTTCGGTGAGCCGGCGTTTGAGGTCGATGATATCTTCTACTTTACGAACGAAGGAGAGTGCAACCCAGTCCAGCTTTTGTTCGATGATGAAATCCAGGTCGATAATATCTTTTTCGGTGAGGGCGGGCAGCGAGATCTTGGTATCCGGCAGGTTGACGCCTTTTTTCGGGAGCAACACGCCGCCATAGGTAACGGCTACTTTGACATCGCCGTCGGGCGTAACGTTCACCACTACGACTTCGAGCTTCCCATCATCGATCAGGATCTTATTACCGACCTGAACATCGTGGTGTAAATTAGGATAGGAGACGTAGATCTTTTCTTTGGTTCCCACCACCTTTTCGCGGGAAGTAAAGGTCAGGATGTCGCCGGGGTTGATGGTGAGGCTGCCATCCTTGATATCACCGACACGCAGTTTTGGGCCTTGCAGGTCGCCAAGGATGGAGACGTTATAGGGTTCGTTGACGTTGATGGCGCGGATGTGTTCGATGATCGCGGCTTTACCGGCGTGATCGCCGTGGGAGAAGTTGAGGCGGAAGACGTTGACGCCCGCTTTGACCAGCTCCAGCAGTTTGTCATAGGTGTCGCAAGCAGGCCCTACGGTAGCTACGATCTTCGTTTTATGAAAGGCGTGCTGCTGGCCTGCTTCTTTATCCATATCCTGGTACAGGTACTTCGATAAATTCTTTGACATTGTGACGGTGGATTTTTTTAGTTAATTTCTCTCCTCTGGACGAGGCCCTTCCGGGGCCTCAGGATGCTAATATTTTGACGATCTTCAGCCAGTCTTCGCTGATCTTTTGTTTGGCTTTGACGGCTTTTTCGAGGGGCGTATAATGCATCTTGTTGTTGACGATGCCGATCATCACATTGTAACGGCCTTCGATGAGACATTCTACCGCCGAGTACCCCATGCGGCTGGCGATGAGCCGGTCCATACAGGTGGGGGCGCCGCCGCGCTGGATATGACCGAGTACGCAGACCCGGGTGTCGGCCGAGGGGACGCGTTCCTTGATGATCGAGGCGACGTCTTCTGCACCCCGGTCACCTTCGGCTACGACGATGATGTTCACCAGCTTTTTGCGCCGTTCTTTTTCCAGCAGGCCGTTCACGAGCTCTTCGATATCGGTTTTGCGTTCGGGGATCAGGATGTTCTCCGCGCCCGTAGCAATGCCGCTGTGGAGCGCGATATAGCCGGCGTCACGGCCCATCACTTCGATGATGAAGAGACGGTCGTGGGCGTCTGCGGTGTCCCTGATCTTGTCGATGGCTTCTACGGCGGTATTCACGGCCGTGTCGAAACCTATGGTGAAATCGGTACCTGCGATATCTTTATCGATGGTGCCGGGAAGGCCGATACAGGGGATATCGAACTCTTCGCTGAGCTTATGGGCGCCCCGGAAGGAACCGTCGCCGCCGATGATCACCAGGCCGTTGATACCCAGTTTTTTGAGGTTGGCGTAGGCTTTTTTCCGGCCTTCGTGTTCAAAGAATTCTTTACACCGTGCTGTTTTGAGTATTGTCCCGCCGCGCTGGATGATATTGGCAACACTGCGGCTGTGCATGGGTACGATATCGTTTTCGATCATGCCGCTATAACCGCGCATGATCCCAAATACCTCCAATCCATTATAAATACCGGTACGAACAACGGCACGGATGGCTGCATTCATTCCCGGAGCATCACCGCCGGAAGTGAGTACGCCAATTTTAGTGACTTTGTTTTCCATTTTGGAAGCCTCTTCTTATAATTTGTAGTTTAAAAAAGTTTAACTAATGGCACGAATTGTTAGAAAATATCATATTTTTTTACGAAAACGTTCCCGCTGGACGAAATGAAGTCCCAAAAGTAAGGATTTGAATTGAATTGCAGACATTAGAAGCCGAATGTTGTATGGAATTCGGGAAAGTACAATACATAGATAATATTAATTTTTCATTACCGCCTGACGATCCGGTGACGGAGCTGTTGTGGGAACGGCTGACACACTTGCCCCGCGAGCCTTTGCGGGTATATGTGGGCGGCACGGAGTGGGGGCGTACCAGCTGGCTGGGCCGGGCGTATCCGCTGGGAACGAAGCCCAAGGATTTTCTGTCCTGGTATTCGCGTCAGTTCAATACCATCGAGCTCAACACCCTTTTTTATGGTGTGCCGGCGGCGACCACCATTCGGCGATGGGCGGATGCCGTAGTGCCGGGTTTTAGGTTTTGTCCTAAATTTCCGGAGGCGATCAGCCATAAGCTGCAGTTGTCGAATGCTTCGCGTGAAACTGCCGGGTTCATCGAGGCCCTTGGACTTTTCGAAGGGAAACTGGGGCCGGCGTTCTTGCTGCTATCGGATCATTTTGGTACCGGGCAGGCGGGGCTTTTACAACATTATGTCCGGCAACTGCCCGCGGGTTTCGCTGCCTGTGTGGAGTTGCGGAGCGAGGACTGGTTCAAGGCACCCGCAGCGTCTTCCGCCGGATCCGCATCGAGGGGGCCTCATGACGCGGCGATCCAGGATACTTTTCAAGAGCTGCTGGAACGGGGTGTCGGCACGGTGATCACCGATGTTGCCGGGCGCAGAGACGTACTGCATATGCGGCTGACCTCGCCGGTGGCGTTCATCCGTTTTGTTACGAACAGCCTGCATCCCACCGACTACCAGCGGGCCGATGCGTGGGTGGAACGTCTTGCGCAGTGGGCTTCGAAAGGCCTGCGCGAGGTATATATTTTTGTGCATAGCCCCGGAGAGCTTACATCGCCCGAGATGATGAAATATCTGATCACACGCTTCAACGAGCGCGGGCTTGCGTCGCTGCCGGTGCCGAATCTCGTGAATGGCGGACAGCCGGGGAATCTTTCTTTGTTCTGATGCCGTTAACCGGCCAGCATGGGCTTCCTTGACGCCATTAGCCGGCGAGCGGCTCGAGATGGATCTCGGCCAGCATACAGCGGGCGCTGCCGCCGCCATTGGTCTCGATGGTCGTGAGGGGGGCGTGCAGGATGCGATTGAAGGATCCCAACTCGTGGATCTGTGCGGCGGTTAGTGATGCATATGCCTGTGACGACATCACCAGCAACCTTTCGCCTTTTTCGTTGTGCACCTGGAGCATATTGCCGGCAAAGCGGTTCATCTGGTCGAGGGTGATCGGGATGATCGCCTTGTCCGAACGGCGTATCGTAGCGGCGAGGTGTTCACACTCTTTTTCGTCCGGCACGGAGTCGAGACAGACGACGACGTAACGATCCGCTGCGCACATCATCACATTGGTATGATACACCGGCTGGCCTTTGCCGTCGACGGAAGTGAACATCTCGGGCGTATAGCCCATCTTCTTACCAAAATCCAGCAGCACTTCTTTGTCGGTGCGGGGAGACAGGCAGGCGTAGGCTATTTTTTTTTCGCGGTCCAGCACCATGCTACCCGTGCCTTCGAGGAACAGCGCCTGCGTCTCATAGCCGCTGAAGTCCAGGGTGGCATCGATGCGGAACTTTTGCCCGATGGTTTGCAGGATGCCGGGTTTGCGTTCGAGCCGGCGATTGGCGGCATACATGGGATAGAGACATACGGTGCCGGCATCGTGAAAGGAGATCCAGTTGTTCGGGAAGATGCTATCAGGGGTATAGGGCACGGGTGTATCGTCGATCACCGTGACGTCGACGCCGTTCGTTCGAAGCAGGGCGACGAAGTTCTCGAACTCGCCGAGGGCTTTGCGCTGGGCGTCGTCGGTCGCACCGGCGACCTGGAAGGCATTGTTGACGGCGGTTTCGGTGTTGAAGCTGAAATTCACCGGCCGGATCATCAATAGATGCGAAGTCGTTTGCATACGATCAAAATTTGGTGAAGCCGCTTTTCGGAGCGGCGGATTGTGTTCATAGCTCGTCACGGTGCAGCGGCATGCTCATGCAATGGAAGCCGCCACGGGCGCGGGAAAGCTCGGCCGAAGGCATCAGGATCAGGGTATTCTCGACATGGTCCGGGTCGAGGAGGCCCTTTTCCATTTGGTCGATCAACTCACCTGCGGCGGCGACGGCGAAGCCCGCGGCTTTGAAGGCTTCCACGGTTTTGTCGTTACGGTCGTAGCCGAGGACTACCCCTTCTTTCAAGGCGAGGAGGTTACACGAGTCGGTCCATTGCTCCCGGGCGTCGAAGGGGAATTCGTTGTTTCCGGAATAGATGAACCGGACCTTTTCGGTACACTCCAGGTCGTTTTTGCTGATATCGGTCAGCAGGTCCTCGAGGCTGTCGAAATATTCCGGGTTGTCGGGGTCCTTCTTCCTGAACTGGATGATCGTTAGCTTATCTTCTTTTTTGTTGTTGTCGAGGATGCGTTGGATCTCGTCTTCGTCCTCGTGCTTGATGGCTTTATTGGAGAAGGTGCCCAGGAGGATCCAGACATTGCGTTTCACCTGGGTGAAGATGGTATCGATGTGCATGAAATCCCGTTTTTTCGGAATGCGGATGATGGTGACCTTTTTCACCACGTTCTTTTCGAACAGTACCCGGATGGCCTGGTGGGCGGCCTCGGGCGAGGTGCGTTCGCTGACCCCGATGAGCAGGTGGTCTTTGCTGACGACCATTACGTCGCCGCCTTCGAGCGTGACCTTGCGATCGTCGCCCTCGCGCGGCAACAGGAAGTGATGGTGGGTATCCGCCAGCTCGATGATCTTGTCCTGGTACTCTTCGAAGAGGGGATGGTTGAAGAAGATATATTTGGCGAGCAGCGCCTCGCGGGTGCGCGCTTTTTTGGCCGGCTTGTTCAGCAGGACATAGTTGTTGATCACGATGCCGATATCCCGGGTGAAGATGAAGTTCGGGATCGGGGCGAACAGGAGGCGGTCGTCGTTCGTGGCCCCGCTGATAAAGGTCTTGGCCAGCTGGACGGGGTCGAGTTCCTGCAGGTCCTGCTGGATCTCGTAGGAACAGGCTTCGATGGCGCATACCGAAGCCACCAGCTTCATTTTGATGGCATGGTCCGAGAGGATATCGGCCAGCAGCCATTGGAGTTCCACCACCTTGTCCGACCGATAGAACCCGCTATTGCCGGGCTTATAGAAAGCCCTTCGGTTACCGGCGTCGTCGACTTCGGCCAGCCGGCCCCTGATCCGGGCGGGGTCCAGGAAATAAAGGAGGATCTTGGTATAGAAGTCGTATTCCTTGCGGCGGATGGTATCCAGGTGGACGATATCTTCGAACAGCCAGTCCTGGGCCTTGGAAGGCACGACTTTCCCGAGACCGCTGTCCGGGCTATGTACCAGGACGCGGCGCAGACGGCCTATTTCGGATGAGACGGAAACCGGAACTTTGACCTTATACGGATAATTTTTGGACATAGAAAATTTGGTTTTCGATGCTGCAATCCGCCAAATTAGGTAATTTACCCAAAAATTAGGGATGCAACTTATCACCGACGAGACCATCGACCTTATCAACGACCGGATTCAGCGCATGGACGAGAACCAGATCGGCAAGATCTGGGATTCGTTTGCCAAGGAGCAGCCTGCCCTGGTAGGCTATGTATTGGGCGAAAGCCGCGAGCTGAAGATGCCGGATGCGCGAGAGGATGTGGCGTATGTCCTGACGGTGATCCTGCTAAGTTTCCGGGAGCTCAGCCCGGGCATCCCTGCGATCCACGAGGAAGAATTCGAACGGGCCTTCAACCAGGAGTTCGACGAGATGGAAGCGGTGTTCCAGGATGGTTTCGATGAAGCCGATGCCATGGCCGTGATCGAATCGTTCTGCCAGCCCGACCTGTTGCAATTTGCGGCTGCCACTATTTACAGCGAAGATGAGGATGAAGAGGAGGCCAGCAATTTTACCGAAGAAGAAGCGGGACTTTTTATCGTGATCTTCAAGACGGCGATAGCGCTGCTTCACAAGAAGGCCGGGAGCATCTTCTGAGCTTTCCCCAAAATTTATTTCGAAAAAAGCTTGACTCTTACCTTAGGTCATACCCTAGCTTTGTATAAAACGCGTTCAGCATGGGGGATGTCCGTTATTCCGTTAAGCAATTGGCCCGTTTAGCCGGCGTGAGTGTGCGCACACTACATGTCTACGATAAGCTGGGGCTGTTGATACCTTCGGTGCGCACAGCCGCCGGTTACCGGTATTATGGCGAAGCGGAACTGCTGCGGTTGCAACAGATCCTTTTCTATAAGGAGCTGGATCTATCACTAAAGGCGATTGCGGACATCCTGGACGATCCCGGTTTCGATCTTGTCGAGGCGCTTACCGGCCATAAGGCTGCCTTGATCGCAAGACGCCACCGGCTCGACCTCCTGCTGAATACGATCGACAACACCATTGATCATCTAAAAAACAAAACAATGTCGAATTTTGAAAAATTATACGAAGGTCTCGACGGGGCTGCGGCCCTGCGGCAGGAAGCCATTGACAAATGGGGCGAGGAGGCGATCGTTCGCTCCGAAAATGCGCTGATCGAGATGGGGCCGGCGGCCCTGGATCGACTGAAGGCGGATCAGCGGGAGATCGACCGGCAACTGCGTACCATGGTGGGGGAAGACCCGAAAAGCGACGCGGTGCAGGACCAGATCGCGCGGCACTATGACATGATCCGCGGATTCTGGGGAATGCGGGCGGGAGAGGCCATCAAGGCGGCTGCTTATAAGGGGCTGGGCGACCTGTACGTCTCCGATGAACGCTACACGGCGGTCGACGGGAAGCCCGATCCCCGCTTTGCGGCATTTATGCGGGCTGCGATGGCGCACTTTGCGGATACGAAGTTGAGTTAAAAAATACTACCAAACGTTAGTTCGTTAAACAACTTTTATTATTTTTGGGCAATCGGTCGCCCGGAACGGGCGACTCCATCAAAAACACATTGCCCATATGCACTTTCAATTATCCGAAGAACATTTGATGATCCAAAAGGCGGCGCGGGACTTTGCGCGCCAGGAATGTCTGCCGGGGGTGATCGATCGGGACGAGCACCAGAAATTTCCGAAGGAACAAATTTTGAAACTGGCCGAGCTGGGTTTTATGGGGATGATGGTCGACCCCGCCTATGGCGGATCGGGGATGGACACGGTGAGCTATGTGCTGGCCATGGAAGAGATCAGCAAGATCGATGCCAGCGTCAGCGTCTGCATGAGCGTCAACAACAGCCTGGTCTGCTGGGGCCTCGAGGCATACGGCAGCGAGGCGCAAAAGCAGAAATATCTGACGCCGCTGGCGCAGGCGAAAAAGGATGGTGAGCTTTATATCGGAGCCTTTCTGCTAAGTGAGCCGGAAGCGGGCAGCGACGCGACGTCGCAGCATACGAAGGCGGAAGACAAAGGAGACCATTATCTTCTTAACGGGACGAAGAACTGGATCACGAATGGGAATTCGGCGTCGGTGTACCTGGTGATCGCGCAGACGGACGTGAGCAAGGGCAGCCACGGCATCAACGTCTTCATCGTGGAGAAGAACAGCCCGGGTGTCGTGGTCGGGGCTAAGGAAAATAAGCTGGGCATCCGCGGCAGCGACACGCACAGCATCTTATTCAATGATGTGAAGGTGCCGAAAGAGAACCGCATCGGCGAAGATGGGTTCGGGTTCAAATTCGCCATGCGCGTGCTGGCCGGCGGCCGCATCGGCATCGCCTCGCAGGCGCTGGGGATCGCGAGCGGCGCTTATGAGCTGGCCCTGAACTATTCAAAAGAACGCAGGGCGTTTGGGAAAACCATCTCACAACACCAGGCCATCCAGTTCAAGCTGGCTGATATGGCCACGCGGATCGAAGCGGCCCGGCTGCTCTGTATGCGCGCCGCCTGGGAAAAGGATCAGCATCAGGACTATGCCACGAGCTCATCGATGGCCAAGGTCTTTGCAAGCGAAACCGCCATGTGGACGACTACCGAGGCAGTACAGATACATGGCGGCTATGGTTATGTAAAGGAATATCACGTAGAAAGACTGATGCGCGACGCCAAGATCACCCAGATCTACGAGGGCACCAGCGAGGTACAGCGGATCGTGATCAGCCGTTCCCTTCTGAAGTAGCCTTGTGGCGTTCCCCGCTGAGATCCTTACCGAAGGAATAGGTGAAGCTGAGCTTCAGCACGCGCGTCTCCGGTTTGGTGATCGCGTCCTGGTAGAAGCTGCCTTCCGAATAGGTGTCGATCCGGTTCCGATAGGTGTTGAACACGTCGGACAGGCTGAGCACCAGCGTGCCCGATTTATGTGCTAAAAAATCCTTTTTGATCGCCGCATCCAAACCGCCGCTAGGCAATACCTTGCCCTGCGCGATGACGCTTGCCGCATTGTACTGGCCTGTGAGCTGCAGCGTATAGGTATCGAACAGCTTCATGTTCGAGTTCAGCTTGGCGAACCAGCTGAAGCCCGAATTGGAGAGCCCGTCCGACAGGTTATTAGCGTTGATATCGGTTTGATACAGGTTGAAATTCGTGGTAGCGTCCCACCATTTGACGATGGGCACCCGGACGATGATCTCGGCACCGTACGTGTTGCTGTAGTTGCCGTTCTCGTAGGTGCTCAGAAGGGTATCGCTGGACAGCGGCTTGTTAAAGGCCATCATGGGATCCAGCGTATTCTTGAAATACAGCGTAGTATTGACACCAATGTTCGCGACTTGGGTGTTGTAAGCCAATTCCGCGAGATTGGTATTCTCGGGCCGGATATTGGGATTGCCCACCTGCGGGTTCTGCGGATTGGTATAGTTGGTTTGCGGGGTGATCTGCCACCACTGCGGCCGGTTGACGCGGCGCGAGAAATTGAGGTGCAGGTCGTTGTCGTCGTTGAATTTTTCGGTGAGATAGACACTGGGATAAAGCCCATTCATATCATAGCCGAAACTCTTGTTCTCGTCGAGGAGATGTCCCTGGTAGGTATAGCGTTCAAAGCGAACTCCCGCCTGATAGCTGAACTTGCCAATAGTCTGATTGAAGCTGGTATAAGCCGCATAGGTATTGTCGTTATAGCTGTAGTTGTAGCTGGCGTTCGTATCCACGATAAAACCCTGGCTGGCGCCGTCCTGGAAATCGAGGTAGCTGCGGCTGCCATGGATGATGCTCTTGACGCCGGCTTCGAGTTTAGCGTTGCCATCCAGCAGGGGATCGGTATAATCAGATTGCAGGGTCAGGTTATGTGCGTTGCCAAAACCCGAGTATTGCTGAGGATAAGGGCTGCCGAGCTCGGCGCCGGTCTTATCCATGTATTGCATGTTATAGTTCCCATTATCATGGCCATGATAGGTCTCGAGGGCCGCGCTGGCTGTGAGCTTTTCGCTGGACTTTTTGAAGGTATGCGCGTAATCGAAGTTGGAGTGCGTGAACACGAAGTGGCTGCCATCGTACGAAGTCCGGGAACCGCTGGAGTCCAAAGTAGCGCCGCCCTTTTCGTAATAATCGGTGAGCTGGGTGCCGCCGGTGGGGTGATAGCCGAAACCCACGTTGCCGGAAAGGCTAAACGTGTTGTATTTATCCGCATTGTAATCCACGCCGGCCCGGAAACTCTGGAACGGCCCGATCCTTACGTTGTAGCCATGTTGGATGAACGTGCTGTTGTCGGCGAGATTATTGAGCGTAGTCGTCGTGTTGGAGACGGAACGATGCTCATGCTGCATCATATTGAACGAGAAATTCCACTTGTGTTTAAAGACGTTGAGGTTGGCGAAGGCGTAGGTCTCTCCGAGGGTGCTCCCCACGCCGGTGAGGGAGCCGTTGAGACCGGGCTTGCGGTTGCGTTTCAGGACGATGTTAATGATACCATGATTGCCCTGCGCATCGTATTTCGCAGAAGGATTGGGCATCACCTCGATGCTCTCGATCTGATCGGCGGGGATCTGATCCAGCGTGAGGGCCGTTTGCTTTCCATCGAGGAGGATGGTTGGCGAACCGTTCCGCAGGGTAACATTTCCCGAAGCATCGACGCTAAGCGTAGGCACCTGGCGCAGGGCATCTGTCGCCGTACCCCCTTTGCTGGCAAGGCTCTGGGTGACGTCGAAGACCTTTTTGTCGACTTCGGTGCGGAACACGGGCCGGCGGGCAACCACGGCTACTTCCTGCATCTGGGTAGCGACGGGGGAAAGACGGACGACACCGGTGTTCTGCGGAGCGCCATTTACGACGCCGATCGTCCGGGTATAGGATTTATAGCCCACGACGCTGATCTTCACGGTCACGAGTGCATTGGGCAGGTTTTTTATTGTGAAACTGCCGTCGGACTGGCTGATAACTTCCGCGGCCACGGAGGAGTCTTTGCGAAAGACCTCAACGGTGGCGGCGTGGATCGGCTGTTTGGTGTCGCCATCGATAACTTTTCCGGTGAGGATGGCTCGGCCGGTATGGGCCGGTGACTTTGTTTGGGCGCCTGCTACAACTGGTAAGAAGAACAGCAGCGCGTAGATGTAGTTTTTCACGGGAGCAAAATTAACTCAAAATCGTTTTAGCACATAATCATAAATTAACCGTTCGTGTAGGTATCTTCGCGTTAAACCATTTTAACATGGCCCCCAATGCGGAGTTTTATAAAAAGATGTTAAAAGAGTTGGGCGCAAATGTCCAGTTAGTCGCGGTTTCCAAGACTAAACCGGTTGAAGAGATCTTAGCCTTGTACGAAGAAGGCCAGCGGGATTTCGGCGAGAACTATGTGCAGGAACTCGTGGACAAGCAGCAACAACTGCCCGCTGATATCCGCTGGCATTTTATCGGGCATCTGCAATCCAATAAGGTCAGGTATATCCTCCCTTTTGTCTACCTTATTCATGGAGTAGACAGTTTGAAGTTGTTAAAAGAGATTAACAAACAGGCCGACAAGACTGGTAGGGTAGTGGATGTACTGCTGCAGGTGCATATCGCGCGCGAGGAAACGAAATTCGGACTCGATGTCGCCGAGGTTGCAGCCGTGATGCAGGCTTCGCCGGCGATGGGCGCCGTGCGGGTCCGCGGGCTTATGGGCATGGCTTCCAATACGGAAGATCGCGAAGCTGTCCGGGCCGAGTTCAGGGCGCTCAAAGAACAGCTCGACCGTTGGTTCCCACAGGGCGGCATCCTTTCGATGGGCATGAGCGGCGACTACCGGATCGCCATCGAAGAGGGAAGCAATATGGTGCGGATCGGAAGCCTGCTTTTTGGTGCGCGCGGATAAGGTGACACGATGACGACTTGGCAGACAGCGCGATATGCCGTAAATTTGACCCTTATGGGAGACGAGATCAAAAAAGAAGAGGAAAAGTCGCTTAACTTCCTGGAAGAGATTGTGGAAGAGGATCTGGCGGCGGGCAAATACAAGAGTATCCTGACCCGGTTCCCCCCGGAACCAAATGGGTATTTGCACATCGGTCATTCTAAATCGATCGTACTGAATTTTGGCCTCGCCCAGAAATATGGCGGGAAGACCAATTTGCGTTTCGACGATACCAACCCCGTTACCGAAGACACGGAATACGTGGAGAGTATCAAGGAGGATATCCGCTGGCTTGGGTTCGAATGGGCGGGTGAGTTCTATGCCTCCGATTATTTCGAACAGCTATATCTATTTGCCGAAGAGCTGATCCGCAAGGGGTTGGCCTATGTCGACGACAGCAGCGCCGAAGCCATCGCCCGGATGAAGGGGACCCCGACCGAAGCGGGTACGGCAAGCCCGTTTCGGGACCGGACCGTGGAGGAGAATTTGCAGCTTTTCCGGGATATGCGGGCGGGGAAATATAAGGATGGAGAAAAAGTATTGCGAGCCAAAATTGATATGGCTTCTTCCAACATGCACTTCAGAGACCCGCTGATGTACCGTATCAAGCATGCGCGGCATCATCGGACTGGAGACGCGTGGTGCATCTATCCGATGTATGATTTCGCGCATGGACAAAGCGACTCCATCGAAAAGATCACGCACAGTATCTGTACGCTGGAGTTCGTTCCGCACCGGCCGTTGTACGACTGGTTCATCGAAAAGCTGGATATTTTCCCTTCGCGGCAATATGAATTTGCACGTCTGAATCTTAATTACACGGTGATGAGCAAGCGGAAGCTGTTGCAACTGGTCAATGAAGGCCATGTGAGCGGTTGGGATGATCCCCGGATGCCCACGATCTCGGGTCTTCGCCGCCGTGGTTATACACCCGAGAGCATTAGGATGTTTGCGGAGAAGATCGGGGTCGCCAGGCGGGAGAATTTGATCGACGTCTCTTTGCTGGAGTTCTGCGTACGAGAACATCTCAATAAGATCGCGTTGCGCCGGATGGTGGTCTTCGATCCGCTGAAGATCGTGATTGCTAATTACGAACAGCCAGAAGAATGGCTGCCCAGCGAAGATAACCCGGAAGATCCCGAGACCACGCACCGGCAGATCCCCTTTAGCCGTGAGTTGTATATCGAGCAGGACGATTTCATGGAAAACCCGCCGAAAAAATTCTTCCGGTTGTCGCCGGGGCAGAAGGTGCGGCTGAAAAGCGCCTATATTATCCAATGTGACGAAGTGATCAAGGACGCCGGTGGCAAGATCACGGAGCTGCGCTGTTCGTATCTGCCGGAAAGCAAGAGTGGCGGCGCGCAGTCGAACATGAAGGTACAGGCGACGATCCACTGGGTGAGCATCCGGCATGCCATTACCGCGGAGGTGCGGCTGTACGACCGTTTGTTCCGGGTCGAAGACCCGGCCAATGAGGCCGGTGATTTCAAAGAATACATCAACCCTGATTCCTTACAGGTGCTGCCCGCGGCTTATGCCGAGCCGGCCCTGCGGACGGCGAAATTCGATGAACATTACCAGTTTCTGCGGAAAGGATATTTTTATCTGGATAAAGATAGTTCGGAGGAGAAGATGGTCTTCAACCGGACGTCGACGCTCAGGGACACCTGGGTGAAAGAGCAAAAAAAAGGAGGCTGACGCCTCCTTTTTTACTATCGGTTGCCGCCACGTTGCGGCCGGTTTTGCTGCTCCCAATCCTGGTATTTTTTAAAGAGATCGGGGCCCAGCACCGCCTGGATGCGGGCATTCTGCGCCTCCATAATCGGCTGCATCTTGGCCATCCGGTCTTCACGGCTCATGCCCTGGTTAGCCGGGTCCATGAAGATATCGCGCCGTTTCTGCATGAACTCCATGGAGATGGCTTTGATGGAATCGGCCTGTACCGGGGTGAGGTTCAGATCGCTCGTCATTTTAGCCAACCTGGCTTCCTGCCGTTGGCGCATGGCTGCCGTATCCATGCCTCTGCCGCCATATCCCTGGGCGAAGGTCGAGGATACGCCAAAGAGCGCTATGACCAGAGTAGCGCAAGCAATAAGATTTTTCCTGTTCATGATACAAATAGTTTAATAATGGATGGATCACCAAATTTGTGCTAAAAACCTGCGCTCCGATGGGCTTTTACGTAGACGGCAACTGCTATTTTGGCTTGTCGGTCAATGGCGGCTTTTTTGGCGTGAATATTGATTTGATATTTCCAATCATGCGTCTGATAATCAATGGATATGAATTTGGTCAGTGGTTGCGGCGAAGCCGCATAGGGGTGGGGCTCCTGCAGTTGCGGATGGAGGGCCCTGACGAAGGAGGTGCGTTCCCGGTCGAACGGGAGGACGTGTCGAAAGATCTTCCGCAGGATGGGGAGGACGAACGGGTAGATACGGAACGCCCCGTGAAGGAGGGGGAAGACGACTACAAGGAGAATCTTTACAAGGGCATCCTCTGGATGAAGGAAAAATATGAGCAGTACCGCGATCTGGCCGACGAACGTTATGAGCGACTCAAAGACCAGCTGGTGCGGATGGAGCAAAAATACGGGGATCTGCTGACGCGGGTGCAGGGCGCCAGCCCCGGATTGCTCGAGATGGAGATGACGGTCCCCGCTTCCGTGGAGGAGGCCGACAGCGCCGGCGGGACGGAGACACAGGTGGAGGAATTCCGGCCCGAGCCCGGGCCACTTGAATTCAGCGGCGGGACGGAGATCATTGTGGAACGGGCGGAGGCCAGTGGCGATCGTATCCGTGTTCAGGAGCTGGAGGAGCAACTGGCCAGAACGCAACAGCGGTTCGATGAAGAAGTTTCCAGGCTGCGGTATCAGCTGGAAGACGAGACCGCCCGGGGACGCCGCCTGCACGATGAGAAGAATGCCGGCCTGGACGCTAATCGGCTCCTGGAGCAGCAGGTGTTGCACCTCAGCCGGCAGCTCGAAGAAAAACAGCGCATGATCGCGGATCTGGAAGGGCAGCTGGTCACGGACCGCTTGAAGATAGAAGATCTTGTCACGAAGCTTCGCAATAACAGTACGCTCCTCATGAATATCTACCAGGAGCTCGACAAATCGCTGCATTTCAGCGAAGGCCCACCACGGGAATAGCGTCCCGATCCGGGAAGATGCCAATAAATCAAGAGTTTGTAATGGATTAATTAGTAGGGCCTTGTATTTGGGCAGGCCAATTGTACTCCCAATGGCATAACCCTATGTGTATGAAAGCCATTACCGTACTTGTGATTACCGGACTTTGGATGTCTACGGACGTCCGGGCGCAGACCGCGGCTACCTGGAGCTTTGCGGGTTCGTCGGTGGCAGCAAGTTCTACCGGTGCCGATATCACAGCCACGGCTGTCACCATGGGCTCCGATGTTACAGGCGGCGGCCAGTTCAGCGGCAGTGATTTTTTTGGGCAGGATGGCTGGCCCGCGACAACGACTATCGATCCCAACGCTTATATGCAGTTCTCCGTGAGCCCCAACAGCGGCTATTACCTGGCGCTGAATACCGTGGTGCTGAACCTCCGTCATAGCACCCTGGGGACCGCCGCCGGTTCGGGACCTACCAGCTGGCAACTGCGCTCCAGTGTAGATGGCTATACCAGCGTGCTGGGCAGCGGAACCCTGACGACCTCTTATCAATCATTTACGATAACACTTCCTGCCGCTTTCCCCGGAATAATGGGTACGGTAACCTTCCGGCTTTATGGATACAATGAGGTAATGACCTCCGGTGGTTCCAACCGCTTTGTCACGAACAGCATCTCGGTGAAGGGCAGCGCCAAGCCGGGAACGCTGGCGGCACAGTCCGTCGATCTCAGCGCCGTCGCCCGGGCGCAGGCTATCGATCTGCATTGGCAGACGCAGGGGTTTGCCGATGGAACGAGCTTTCTGTTGCAACGGGCTGACGATGGCCGGCAATTTACCACACTGGAAACTGTCACAGGTACCACGGCTACCGACAACACGGTAACAGCAGGGCAATGGTATTACCGCATCGAAGCGCAATCGCCCGACGGCAGCAGCTATTTCTCGCCGGTAGTCACGGTGATGGTCAGTGGAGCTTCTGCTACTATGTCGATTATCAAAGGTGTTGCCGCGGAGGGTAGCTCGGTGCGTACTTTTCTGCATCTGCCGGATGCAGGCCGTTATTGGCTTAACATCCGGACCATGGATGGTCAGCCGGTATATCGCACGGAGATGAGCGGTCCGGGCGGCGATATCACCACGGATATTGCGCTCGGGTCCCGCGCCCATGGCGTATATATTCTGACCTTGACCGGAAACGGCGCTAACAGCAGCCGCGAATTCTTCTATTGATCACAGCATTTTCTTCGCTTCGAAGCTGAGGGCTTCCGACACCACATTTTGCAAAGAGGCTTTGGGGTTCTGCACGAGCAGGTCCAGCAGGGCGCGGTTCAGATCGGCGCCGGTGGCTTCTTCCGGAAGGAAGGAGGCGACCTGGTTGACGATCAGCTGATTTTGTTCCTTATAGTCGCGGACCACGCCCCAGGCTTCGGTGCTGACGTAGATCTGCTGGGTGATGTTGTGTTCGAACTCCTGGCGGATGCTCTGGATCAGGAGACCTTGCATATCGCGGGCAGTGAGGCCGGGGGTGTTCACGCGGGCAATGAGGTTGGGAAGGGCGATACGATCGGTGAGCAGGATCAGCCGTTCATAAGCCTGGAGCTGTAGCTGGCGGGTAGAGGGGTCGCCGGCGGCGCCACCTGGTGGTGTGGCTCGTGCGGTCTCGAGGGCCTTCATTTCCTTACGTTGTTTAAGCATCAAATAAACCAGGGTCCCGGCGACAAGCAGGCCGAAAACGACAGCAATGATGAGATAGGTGGAGTCCATGTACATGTCTCAAATGTACTAATCTTCCCTTTGATGTAATGTATCCACTTTCCGATAGGCCAAAAAGAACACCAGGGGGAAGATCAGCAGCGCGAAGATGGTGGCGCAGATCAAACCGCCGATGACTACCCGCGCGAGGGGACGGGAGCTTTCGGAGCCGATGCCGGTGGAGACTGCCGCGGGAAGCAGGCCGATGGTCGCCATCAGGGCCGTCATCATCACCGGGCGGATGAGTTCGTTGACCCCCAATTTGATGGAGCTGTATAGCGGGCTCTCGCTGTGCCGGATCGTCTCGAGGTTGCGTTTGAAGGCGGTGATGAGGAGTACCCCTTCGAGGATACAGATGCCGAAGAGGGCGATGAAGCCGATGCCGGCCGAGATGCTGAAATTCGTGCCGGTGATCAGCAGGGCCAGGATGCCGCCTACCACGGCCGTGGGGACGTTCAAAAAGACGAGTCCTGCATCCTTGAGGTTGCCGAACATGGCAAAGAGCAACAAGAAGATCAGCAGGAGACTCACGGGGACGACCTGCGCCAGTCTCTTCGACGCACGTTGCTGGTTCTCGAAATCACCCTGCCAGACCATGCTATAGCCTTTTTTAAGATGGACCGCCTGGTCGACCTTCGCCTGAGCCTCGGCGATGGTGCTGCCCATGTCGCGGCCGCGGACCGAGAATTTGACGGCAGAATAGCGGCGGTTCTCGTCGCGGAAGATCAGGCAGGGGCCGGTCTTCTGGGTGATATTGGCGATCTCGTGAACGGGTACCTTGGAACCGCTTTCTGTGGGGATCAGCAGGTTGCCGATGTCTTCCTGGGTAGCGCGGAACTGTTCGGGGAAGCGGATGCGGATATCGAATTTCCGGATACCCTCGTAAAGCTGCGTCACGGCCTTGCCGCCGATGGCCATCTCGATGACGGCATTCGCGTCGGCGGTGCTCACGCCATAGAGCGCCATCTTGCTTTGGTCCAGATCGATGTCCAGCTCGGGCTGACCGATGTTCTTGATGACGCCGAGATCTTCGATACCTGCTACCGTCTTGAGCTGCCGGTACACGGCGTTAGACTGCGCTTCCATATAGTTCAACGAATCGCCGTAGATCTTCACGCAGATGGAGCCTTTGACGCCCGATACCGCTTCCTCGACGTTGTCCATGATGGGCTGGGAGAAATTGAGGTCGGCACCTGGGATGATGGACAGGGCCTTGCTCATGGTATCGATCAGCTCTTCCTTGGTGATCTTTGGGTTCCATTCTTCCTCTGGATAGAGCAGCACCCCAAACTCATTATTGTAAAAGCCGGCCACATCGGTGCCATCGTCCGGGCGGCCCGTTTGGGACATGATACGCCGGACCTGCGGGAACTTCATCATGATGGCGCGCATCTGGTCCGCTTTGGCCACCGAGGTATCCAGCGAGATGCTATAGGGGAGGGTGGCCCGTACCCAGATCGAGCCTTCGTTGAGCTCCGGCAGGAATTCGGAGCCCAGGAATTTAAACGAATACAGGCCTGCGACGATGGCGACCACGGCGACGCCCAGGGAAAGTCGCTTGTTGTGGAACACGAACCGGAACCCGCGCATGACCATCGCAGTGATAAAATGGACCACCGGGTTGTGTTTTTCTTTGACATTCTTCCGCAGCAGCACGTTTACCATCACCGGCACCAGCGTGAGCGTGAAGATCAGGGCGCCCAATAGCGCGAAACCGAGGGTATAGGCCAGCGGCGAAAAGAGCTTGCCTTCTACCTTTTGGAACGAGAAGATGGGCAGCAGGGCCGTGATGATGATGATCTTGGTAAAGAAGATGGCCTTGGCCAGCTCGGCGCCGCGTTTCCGGATCATGCCCAGCTTGGAAAGGTGGTTGAACCGTTCCATGCCCAGCTCGTGCGCTTTTTTATCCAGCAGC
The DNA here is from genome assembly GCA_035946435.1 of Puia sp. Lineage (GTDB taxonomy): Bacteria > Bacteroidota > Bacteroidia > Chitinophagales > Chitinophagaceae > Puia. The sequence goes on from DASYZH010000181.1 coordinate 43,186, forward strand.
ACGAAGAGTCCCTCCACCATGACCACGGCGCCGTCGATGATGATGCCGAAGTCGATGGCACCCAACGACAGCAGGTTGGCCGACATGTGCATCAGGTTAAGACAAATAAAGGCAAAAAGCAGGGACAACGGGATGATGATCGACACGATGAGGGTCGTCCGCCAGTTGAACATGAACAGGGAAACGATGAGCGTCACCAGCAGAATGCCTTCTATCAGGTTATGCAGCACGGTATGCGTGGCATATTTGATAAGGTCTTCACGGTTATAAAACGGGACCAGCCTGGTATCCGAAGGCAGGATATGGTCGTTGAGCCGTTCCACCGCGTCTTTGATGCCTTTGATCACGTGGTCCGGATTCTCGCCCTTGCGCATCAGGACGATGCCTTCCACCGCGTCGGGATTGAGCCGGAGGCGACGGTGACCACCGCTGTCAATGGCGTCGGCGCGGCCCACTTCACCCAGGCGGGGCAGGTTGGAGATCTGGACATCTGCGACGTCTTTGACGAGTACGGGAATGCCGTTGTTGTTCTCGACGATGATGTTTTTGATCTCGTTGATGTCGTTCAGCAGACCGATACCGCGGACGACATAGGCCTGGGAGTTCTTTTTGATGACGTCGCCGCCGATGTTGATATTGCTTTTCGAGACGGCGTTGTAGACGTCGAGCGGGGTGATGCCCAGGTTGTTCAGCACCAGCGGGTTCACCTGGATCTCATAGGTCTTCACCATCCCGCCAAAACTCACGATGTCGGCTACGCCGGGGACGGCGCGGAGCTCCCGGTCGACCACCCAATCCTGCAAGGTCTTGAGCTCGCGCGGGTCGCGGAAGCTGCTCTCGATGGTATAGCGATAGACCTCACCGGTGGGGCCGGTAGGCGGCTGGACATCGGGATCGACGTTATCGGGGAGGTCGGCGTTGTGCAGCAGGTTGTTCACCTGTTGCCGCGCATAGGTGTCCTGGACGTCGTCGTCGAAGATCAGCTTGACGACAGAAAGCCCGAAGATCGTGGTGGAACGCAGGCTGGTCTTCCGCTGGACGGGGTTCATGGCCAGCTCGATGGGGATGGTCACGAATTTCTCCACCTCTTCGGCGCTTCGGCCGGGCCATTGGGTGATAATGGTGATCTCGGTGTTCGTGACGTCGGGAAAGGCCTCGATGGGCATGTTGCGGAAGGTGATGATCCCGTAAACAACCAGTAGGGCGGTGGCGAAGAAGATAAAATACTTATTCTTCAGGGAGAAGGCAAGAATTCCCTTGAAAGCTTTGTTCATCAGTCAGGAGTCAGGCAACCGGATTAAGTTAATGGTCGGTTAACCGTATGTTAAAACTACAGAATTTCTACATTAAGTCAATAATAAATCGGGTGGAAGCGGAAGCCCTGTACCTCGTTCCACTCGAGCGCGGGGGCGGGAGTCTTTATCGTCCGGTTCACCTTCAGGAGTGTGGCGGCCAGGGGGGAGAGGCCGTCTATGCGGTAGAGGTCGGTGTCGAAAGACAGGTAGAACTGGCGGTAGCGGCGGAAATAGGGTACGGGTTTACCGTCGACCTCAGTAGGATTGGTGACGGCGCCTACCATCCCTTCGGCCCCGTAGCCTGCCGAGAGATTCAGCCATTGCGGGAAATGCGCGGATGCGGGGAGGAAGGAGGCGATGTTGAAGGAAAGCCAGTAGCTCTGACCGTTATAGTCTTTGAGCATCCGCTGGGGGAGGTTGCTGCCCAGCTCGGCGGGATAATAGTTGGGGAAGAGCGTGGCGTGATAGGAGTATTTGAGGCTGATGCGTTGCTGCCCCCAGAGGAGCTGCTGTCCTTCGTACAGGGCACAGCCGGCGATATTGGCGATCATATCGCCGGGGGAGAAGCCCCATTTAGTCGAATGACCGTCCATGATCTCGATCATGCTCATGAAGGCCAGGCCGGTGGCGGTGCCGATGAGAGACGCGGTGCCCATGCGGACCCCGCCCCAATGGAGGACATCGCTTTGGATGGCGGCGATATTATACGCGGTGGTGGCGTGGCCGACCTTATCGACATTCAGCCATTCGTTGTTGTCGTTGAAGTAATGGAATTTACTATGGGGGAATTTTTTATACCAGAGATAGTTGAGTCCGATGGTGACGACCGTGCCGATGGCGGATTCTACGATGATGGTGCCGGTGACGCGGGCCGAATTGTAATGGTCGGCAGGCTTGAAAAATTCCTGGGCGAAAAGTGAGGATCGGAAACCCGTGAGCAGAAGACAGGTGAAAAACAAATGCGCGGTGCGCCTTTTCATATGGCGGTAAATATACCAACTTTCTCCAGAATGCTTGTTAATTTCAAGGCCTCCCCCTTAACAAATTAGAAACCTTTAATGCATGCAGCGGGCCGGTGCAATTGGTTAATTTTGCAGGACTTGGGAAAACTGACCTGTGACCAAACACCCCCTCGAGCTATGAATATTCTTTTGGTTGAAGATGAGCCGAAGGTTGCCGAGTTTATCCGAAAGGGTCTTAGAGAGCAATCCTATCAGGTAGATACGGCTTACGACAGTCTTTATGGAGAAAAGCTCGCCCTGGAGAACGAGTATGATCTGGCCATCCTGGATGTGATCCTGCCGGGAGGCAGCGGATTGGAATTGTGCAAACGTATCCGTGACCTCAAACCCGAAATACCTATCCTCCTATTGACCGCGATGGGCGCTACACGGGACAAAGTCACGGGATTGGAGGCCGGCGCCGACGACTACCTGGTAAAACCGTTCCATTTCGAGGAGTTGCTGGCCCGGATCAAGGCCCTCGGCAGGCGTAAGCTGCTGGTTCCCCCGGGTATCGTTTACCGTGTAAGCGACCTGGA
>DASYZH010000182.1:0-10788 GCA_035946435.1 Puia sp.
TACGGGCAAGGACCGGACGCCTATCTACCTTCCCGAGATCGAAATGCGCGAATATTATCTGCCGCAATTTCGCGCGGCGGTACAGGCGGGAGCTTCGACGCTGATGGTCAACTCCGCCGAGATCAACGGCACCCCCGTACACGCCAGCCATTATCTGCTCACGGACGTGCTGCGCAAGGAGCTCGGATTCCAGGGTGTCGTGGTATCCGATTGGGAGGATATCATCCGCCTGCATACCCGGCATTTTGTCGCCGCTACACCCCGCGCCGCGGTGGCCATGGCCGTCAACGCCGGTGTCGACATGAGCATGGTGCCTTCCGATTTCTCTTTTTTCGGGTTACTCAAAGAAGCGGTGGAGAAAGGCGAGGTGCCGATGAGCCGCATCGACGAAGCCGTCCGCAGGATCCTGTTGCTAAAATTCAAAGTCGGACTGTTCGACAACCCCTATCCCGAACCGGCCGCTGCCGCCAACTTCGGCCGGCCGGAGTACCAGGCACTCGCCTTGCAAGCCGCGCACGAGGCCATGACCTTGCTCAAGAACGACAACGCCGTCCTTCCGCTTCATCATGATGTACACCTCCTGGTAGCCGGTCCCGCCGCCCGTAGCATCAGCGCCCTGAATGGATGTTGGTCTTATACCTGGCAGGGCAACCAGGAGCAGTGGTACCCCGCGGGTAGCAAGACCATTGTCGCCGCCCTCACGGATAAGTTGGGCGCCGACCACGTTACGACAACGGCCGCCGCCGGTTTCGACAACCCCGCCAACTACGATACCGCAGCGCTGAAGACCGCCGCCGCCGGCGCCGACGTTATTGTGCTTTGTCTCGGCGAGAACGCGTATGCGGAAAGTCCGGGCAATATCCGCGACCTGGCCCTGCCGGAGAACCAGACCGCCCTCGTCCGTGCCGCAGCCGGCACCGGCAAACCCGTGATCCTGGTGCTTACGGAAGGCCGGCCACGGTTACTCGGCGACATCGCCCCGCAGGGCATCCTCATGGCCTATTGGAGCGGCCGGAAAACGGCTGAAGCCATCACCGACGTGCTCACCGGCGACTACAACCCCGATGGCCGTCTCCCCTTCAGCTATCCCCGCAGCATGGGCGAAATGGTACTCTACGACCGGAAACCCACCGAAGATATCCGCGAGATCTTCAATTCGGACATGACCATGAACGGCTATGACCCGCTGTTCCCTTTTGGATTCGGACTTAGCTATACGACATTCTCCTGCGACGGGATCCGGCTGAGCAGCGACAACCTGAGCGGAAACGGGAAACTAACGGTGAGCATTACGGTACACAACACGGGCAACCGCGACGGTAAACATACCGTCGAGCTCTATACGCATGAACACTATGCGAGCATCACGCCCAACATGCGGCGGTTGCGCGCCTTCAAAAAGATCTTCCTGAAAGCGGGGGAATCCCAAACGGTGAGCTTTACCTTGGATAAGAACGACCTGGCCTTCGTGAATGCGCAGCTAAAGACCGTCACGGAGCCCGGAGACTTCGATGTGTATATCGAGGATCAAAAAGCGACGTTTAAGTTCACGCAAGGTCAATAATGCCTCAATAACCCCATTGTTTCATGATGTCATAATCCTGCTTGCAGCAATCGAAGGGATCTTTGCCCTGGTAGGACTCCTGCTCTACGATATAGTATTTCGTTCCACCCTTCCGGCCCTGATCACAGACCTTTTTGGTGTCGACGATACCCTGCCCGAGAACGGTGCTTTCGTATTTCTCGTCCGCTGGCGGCGGCGTCTTTGTCGAAGGGATCTCGTCCTTGACATGCATCAGCTCGAAACGATCCGGATATTGCAGGATGACGGCGATGGCGATGGCGCCGCCATTGTAGAGATTCCCCATGTCCAGCTGCTGGACGACGAGCGAGGGATCGGTCTTCTGTAAGATGATATCGTACATCTTCTGCCCGTTGAGCACGGTGTTGAACTCGAACCAGTGGTTGTGATAGCCGAACTTCATGCCGTGGGCTTTGCATAGTTCGCCGCATTTGTTGAAAAGGTCCAGGAATTTCACCAGGCCGTCATAGCTCGTGCGCAGCGATTCATCGATCCATGGGCTGATGACAAATTGCTGGCCTGCGGTGGCGGCGTCCTCCACGGTAAATTTCCAGGTATCGGTGAAATCGTTCTTTGCCGCATCCCAGCTATCGGCGCCGAATTTAGTATGCCCGCTGCACATCTTCAGGCCGTTGCTGTCGAGCAGCGATTTGAATGCCTTGGGATCGTAACCATAGAACTTGCGGTTCCCATAGCCGGCATGCTCGACATATTTGTATCCGCTTTCGGCGACCTTCTTCAGGCTGCCGGCGGCATCCTTGTTCATCGCATCCCGGACGCTGTAAAGCTGAAGCCCGAGATAGTCTTTTCTAGTAGGCGAGAGCAGGCTTTTACCGGGATTGGTAAAAGCGCTGGCGGGAAGGACGCTGGTGGCGGCGGCGGCCAGGGCGCTGTTCTTAAGGAAGGTTCTGCGGGAGTAACTCATAACTAACGGAATGTTGTGAACGAATGTAAGGTATTTATCCGATATTCGTTCCAACGCAACTATGGAAAAACCGATCAAAAAAGCTGTCTGGAAGAATATTTTCCGGCTCATCCTCCCCTACCGGAAAAAATTCTTGTGGGTGGTGGGTCTGGGCCTGTTGAGTACCGGTGTAAGCCTCATAGAACCCCTGATCTACCGGGTAGCGATCAATGACGTGGCGGGTCTCTTCGTCCGTCAGGCCCGCGAGAACGCACAAAAAGACCTGGGCGTCGACCCCGAGGAAGCGGAAGGCATCCGGAACATGATCCGTAGCGAGGTCCCCGATTCGAACGCCGCCCTACCCGATTCGGCTGCCGCCGCGCATGACTCCGCGGCCAGGGCCTCCGGCACCGCGATCACGCCCGGCACTGCGATCACGCCCGACACCACGGTAAAAGCGGCCGCGCAACCGGTTCCGCATTCCCCTGGGCATGTGGCCGCCCGTTCGCCCAAACAGGCGTTGAATACGTTATTATGGGCGGTAGCCTGGCTATTCGCGATCAACCTGGCCGGCACCCTTCTCTGGCGGCTGGGCGAGAACACCAACACCAGGCTTTCCTGTCTTATTGAACAGGGCTTCATCCAAAATACATTTGCACATGTCCTGCGCCTGCCGCTCTCCTTTTTCGGCCGGCGCAGCAGCGCCGCCATCGCCAAACAGATCGATCAGTCGGAAGAGGTCACCGGCGTCGTGGGCGGCTTGTCCCAGCAGGTGCTGCCCGAGCTGATCAGCCTGGCAGGGATCCTCGGGATCATGTTCTGGCAGAATGCCGCCCTGGCCTCAGTGGCGCTCGTGACGATCCCCTTTTATGTTCTTATCGCCTGGCGTTCTGCGGGCCGCCTCGAATCGGGACTGTCCAACTACTATTCCCGCTGGGAAGAAGTCTCCTCCCGGATACAGGACGGGCTTGCAGGCATCAAGACCGTAAAGCTCTCCGGCGCCGAAGAACAGGAGGTCCACCGGCTGCAGCACATCGCCGGCGAGGCCTATAAAGATTATATCGACCGTGCAAGGCTCGCCAATAAATACGTGTTCTGGGAAACGATGCTTTCGCATCTGTCCACTGCCCTGGTCTTCGGCTACGGCGGCTATCTGACACTCGAGAACAAGCTGACGCCCGGCGATGTCGTGATGTTCGTCGCCTATCTCGACCGGCTCTATGGACCCGTGGATACCCTGGCCAGCCTGTGGGTAGAGCTGCAACAGAACGTGGCCTCGCTCGCACGCGCCTTCCGGCTGCTCGACAAAGGTGTCGAAGAAAAAGCAGGACCCTCCCTGCAGCTCACGCAGGGCAGCATCGAATTCCGCGATGTCTGGTTCCGATATAACGATGAACGCGACGTGCTCAAAGGCCTTTCGTTTACGCTGGCGCCAGGCAGGTCCACCGCCCTCGTAGGCGGCTCCGGCGCAGGTAAGACCACCACCGCCGATCTGCTGATGAAATTGTACGAGCCCTCCCGTGGCAGCATCTGGATCGACGGCCAGGACCTGCGCACGCTGGATGCCGCATCGGTTCGGCGCCAGATCGGTATGGTGTCGACGGACGGAGCCGTGTTCCGCGGGACCCTGGCCGACAATATCCGCTACAAACGCCCCGACGCCACCGACGAAGAGGTCCGGCAGGCGGCGATGGCCGCGGGTATGCACGCCACCCTGCAACGGCTGCCGGAAGGATTGCAGACGACCGTAGGCGAAAGCGGCATCGGCCTCTCCGTGGGCGAGCGGCAGCGCATCCAGATCGCACGCGTGCTTGTCGCCAAACCCCGTATCCTGATCCTCGACGAAGCCACTGCCAATCTGGACTATGCCACCGAAGCCGAGATCCGCAAGACCATCGAGGACATCCGGCGCTCGACAACGATCCTCATCATCGCTCACCGTTTCTCCATGGTCCGCGACGCCGACCAGGTGATCGTCCTCGACGAAGGACAGATCGCCGAAGAAGGCGCCCCCGCCGAACTGTTGGAAAAAGATGGCTGGTTCGCGCACTTTGCCGCCGCCGCGGGGGAAGAGGAGGAAGAAGAGGAAGGAGACGTCGATGAGGAGGCGGACGCCGCCGGAGACGACGAGGCCGAAGAGGAAGCGGCCGATGAAGAAGAGGATGAGTCATAAAAATTTATGGATTTTTGTTTTTTCAGTATCTTATAGGCTCATACAACGCCCGTTCTCATGCAGAGATACCTCGTCCTCCCGCTGCTGCTCGCCGCCAGCCTGTTCGCGCATGCCCAATCTGCCATTACCGATACCCTGCCCTGTATGCAAAAAGCCCAAAAGCTGCTCACAGAGGCGCTCAGCTTTATGGAGAAGAACTACTATCGCAGGGACGAGGTGAACTGGCCTGAGTTCGAAGCCCGGGCCAAACAGCAGCTGATGACCGCCGGCAATTGCGAGGATGCCTACGCCTCGATCAGCTGGTGTTTCAAACAGCTCAACGAACGCCATAGTTTTATCATGTCTCCGGCCAGGGCCGCGAAATACACCGGTGATGAGGACGACCCCGCCCTGAGCCCCGAACCTCCACTCTCCGAACTCGTGGGCGACATCCACAGCGAATGGCTGCAGGACAGCATTGCCTATCTCAGTGTACCATGGGTGACCACCGACGATTCGCTCATCTGTGAACGCATTGCGGACAGTCTCCAGCGCGTGATCGCCCGGCTCGACGCCAGGGGCGGCATCTCCCGCTGGATCATCGATCTGCGGAAAAACACCGGTGGCAACATCTGGCCGATGCTCACCGGTATCGGCCCCTTGCTGGGTGACGGCGTTTGCGGGTATTTCGTATCTGGTGATGACCGCGTTCCCATCTCCTATCGCGACGGATCCGCCATCCAGGGACGGCATGTCCGTTGTCGCGTCAGCAATCAGGGTTACCGCACGCTGCGAGCACAAAAATCCATCGTGGTGCTCACCGGCCGCCGGACCGTCAGCGCCGGCGAGTTCGTGGCCCTCGCCTTCAAAGGCAGGTCGCAGACCCTGCTCATCGGTGAGCCTACGGCCGGCCTCACCACCGGCAACGCCACCTACTCGCTGTCCGACAAGTCGCTGCTCGTACTCACCATCTGCCAGGAAGCCGATTGCAGCGGCCACGTGTGTGACGGCAGCATCGTGCCCGATAAGCTCATCCCAGCGGCTCCCACCGCTGGTGACGATCCCGCCAAAGAAGCGGCGGTGAACTGGCTGACGAGCCGGTAAAGTCTTTAAAAAAGTTTTACCTTCCGGCTCTCAAAAAATCATTTATGATCATTTCTGCCATCCGCGCCGGGTTGCTCGCGGTCATCGTATGCGGCGCCGCTGCCTGCCACTCCGGCAATCCCCCCGCCGATGCCGCCGATACCAGCATGGCTGCTTTCAACAAAGACACACTGGCCGCCGATATCAAAGTGCTGGCCTCGGACTCTTTCCAGGGCCGCCGCCCCTTCACCGCGGGTGAGACCAGGACGATCGACTATCTGGTAAAAGCCTATTCCGGGCTGGGACTCGAACCTGGTAACAGCAACAGCTATACGCAGGACGTCCCGCTCGTGGAGATCAGCCCTGCCGCCACTCCCACCCTGCAGATCCGCTCGCCAAAAGGCACCATCCAGCTGAAGAATATGAGCGATTTCGTCATTTGGACCGAGAAGCCGGATAGCATCGACGCCATCGGCAAAAGCGATATGGTGTTCGCCGGTTTCGGCATCGTAGCGCCGGAATATCACTGGAACGACTATGCGGGATTGGACGTCAAAGGCAAAACGGTCGTCGTCATGGTCAACGACCCGGGTTTCTACGACTCCACGCTCTTCAAAGGCCATACGATGACCTACTATGGCCGGTGGACCTATAAATACGAAGAGGCCGCACGGCAGGGCGCCAAAGCCTGCCTCATCATCCACAATACGGCAGCGGCCTCCTACCCCTTTAGCGTCGTACAAAGCAGCAATGGCGGTGTAAAGCTCCACCTGGATACGCGGGGCAACCCCGGCTACCAGCTCACGCTACAGGGGTGGATCACCGAAGAGACGGGCAAAAAATTACTGGCCGCGGCCGGCAGGGATAGCAGCGTGCTCAAAGCGGCACAGCATCCGGGATTCAAAGCGATCCCGCTGGATCTGCAGCTGTCCGGGTCCGTGAAAGTGCATGAAGTATACAATATGTCGCACAACGTCGTCGCCAAGATCACCGGTACCAAATATCCCAATGAGTATGTGATCTTCTCGGCCCACTGGGATCATCTGGGAATCGGCCAGCCCGATGCCAAAGGCGACTCCATTTACAATGGGGCAGCAGACAACGCGAGCGGCACGGCCGCCCTGCTGCAGATCGCGCGGGCCTTCAAAAGCCTGCCCGATAAACCGGAACGCACCGTGATCTTTCTTTCCGTCACGGCAGAAGAACAAGGCCTGCTGGGCTCGGCATATTATGCGCAGCATCCTATCTATCCGCTGGCGACCACGGTGGCCAACCTGAACATCGACGTGCTCAACACCTACGGACCCACCAAAGACATCACCTATAGCGGCAAGGGGCAATCCACGCTCGAAGATCTGCTTTCCGACGCGGCCAAAGCCAAAGGACGCTATGTAGCCCCCGAAGATCATCCGGAGGCCGGCCATTACTTCCGGTCCGATCATTTCAATTTCGCGCGCGCCGGTGTACCTTCGCTTACCGCCGATGGCGGCGTCGACGATCTCACCAGGGGCCCGGCCTATGGCAAGCAAAAACACGACGAATACACCGCGGAGCGCTATCATCAGCCCGCCGATCAGTACGACTCCACGTGGGATCTCACCGGTGGCCTCCAGGATGTCGAGCTGGTGTATGCCATCGGGAAAAGACTGGCCTTCGATCACGAATGGCCGGAGTGGAAACCAGGCTCCGAATTCAAGGCCCTTCGCGATAAGTCGGCCGCCGATCGAAGCGTCGGTGATCAGACTAAGTAAAGAATTATTTGTTTGCTCAGTTGCTAAAACTTTAAATTGCCGCTTTTAAAACCCACAACCAACCAGGATGGGAGACCTTCAGATCAAGAAACAAGCTAAGAAATACGACGCAGTTATTGTAGGATCGGGTGCCGGCGGAGGAATGGCGGCTTATGTGCTGGCAAACGCAGGACTCAAAGTTTGTCTGTTGGAAGCGGGCCCGATGTTCGATCCGAAAAAAGACAGCAACCAGCTCCTGAATCCCTGGGAGTCCGTACGTCGCGGCGCCAGCACCCGGTTCAGACCCTTTGGCGATTTCGACGGCTGCTATTGGGGTTGGGAGGTCGATGGCGAACCCTATACCCAAACGGGTAACAAAGGTACCATCGCCTGGGAATGGTGGCGCGCCCGCATGCTCGGTGGCCGTACCAATCACTGGGGCCGTATCTCACTTCGTTTCGGTCCCAGGGATTTCAAACGCAAAAGCATCGATGGCCTCGGCGACGACTGGCCCATAGGTTATGAAGACGTCAAGCCTTATTATGATAAGATCGACCGGTTGCTCGGCGTCTTCGGAACTAATGAAGGACTGCCCAACGATCCCGACGGCATCTTCCTTCCGCCGCCCAAGCCGCGGCTGCATGAGCTGATGATCAAGAACGCCGCTGCCTCCGTGGGTGTGCCGGTGATCCCTTCGCGGCTGTCGATCCTTACGAAAGTGACACCGGACCTCGGCCCGGGAAGGAACCAATGTTTCTTCTGCTCGCAATGCGGCCGCAGCTGCAAGGTCTATGGCGACTTCTCCTCTTCTTCCTGTCTCGTGATCCCCGCGATCCACACCGGCAACGTCGATCTCGTGACGAACGCCATGGCGCGCGAAGTGCTCACGGATAAAGACGGGCTGGCTACCGGCGTTTCCTATATCGACAAAACAGATCTGCAGGAATACCAGGTCAGCGGCCGCACGGTGATCCTGGCCGCCAGCGCCTGTGAAAGCGCGCGGTTGATGCTCAACTCCAAATCTCAGCGTCATCCCAACGGTCTCGCCAACGAAAGCGATGCCGTCGGCAGATACCTGCACGACTCCACCGGAGCGGACATGGGCGGTTATCTCCCACACCTGCTGGACCGCAAACGGTACAATGAAGATGGTGTCGGTGGCATGCACGTGTATGCACCCTGGTGGGGCAACAATAAAAAGCTCGATTTTGCCCGTGGCTATCATATCGAGTTTGGCGGTGGCATGGGCATGCCGATCTATGGCTTCACGTGGGATATCCATAAGCTCAACGGCGGCAGCGGCAAAACGACTGTGATGGCAGCAGGTAAGGCACCCGGCGGTTATGGCACCGCCCTGAAGAAGGATTATCGGGCGCTCTTCGGAGCCTCGGTGCATATGGCCGGCCGCGGCGAAGCCATCGCCAGAAAAGACAATTATTGCGAGATCGATCCTGATGTGGTCGACAAATATGGTATCCCGGTGCTTCGTTTCAATGCCAGTTTCACCGACCAGGAAAGGAACCAGGCGAAACACATGATGGAAACATTTTCGGAGATCCTTCATGCGATGGGCGCCGTGGTAACGCATGGACAGGATAACAACAAGGATAACGACTGGGGCCTCCATGCTCCGGGCAACATCATCCATGAAGCCGGTACCGTACGTATGGGCAACGATCCGCGGACATCTCCCCTCAACAAGTGGAGCCAGGCCCACGATTGCAAGAACCTCTTCTGCGTCGACGGCGGTCCCTTTGTCTCGCAGGCCGACAAGAACATCACCTGGACGATCCTGGCCCTTAGCATGCGGACCAGCGAATACATCATCGACGAAATGAAAAAAAATAACATCTAACCCCCGACGAGGGCCTAACATACTACTATGGACAGAAGAAAATCTATCAAGACCTTGTTGGTCGGAACGGCCGGCGCCGTTTCTGCCGGCTTACTCGTCGAAGGCTGTCATCCCGCAGAGAACAAAACGACTCCTGCAGCTACCCCCGAACAGGCTTCCGCCGAAAACACCGGCAGTCATATCAACCGGATGAAGGAAGAGGTAGAATGGGAAAAGGAGGTCCGGTCCAAAACTTTTTTCACGCCCGATGAAATCGCGACGGTCACGATCCTGGGCGATATCATCATCCCCAAAGACGAGGTCAGCGGCAGCGCTTCGGAGTCCGGCGTACCTGCCTTCATCGAGTTCATTGTAAAAGATATGCCCGAACACCAGATCCCCATGCGCGGCGGTTTGCGCTGGCTCGATCTGCAGTGTCTCACGCATTTCGACAAAGCCTTCAAAGATTGTTCGCCGGCGCAGCAGATACAGATCGTGGACGAGATCGCCTGGCCCGAAAAAGCCAAACCCGAAATGGCGCAGGGCGTAGCCTTCTTTAACCTCATGCGCAACCTCACAGCCAGCGGATTCTATACTTCGCAAATGGGTGTAAAGGACATGGGATATGTGGGCAACACAGTCAACCAGTGGAACGGTGTTCCGCAGGATGTGCTGCAACATTATGGGCTCTCCTACACGGAGAAAGAGCTCAAAGAATGCTACGATCCTACCCGGAGCTAGCAGGCCCGGGGGATGAACGGGAATTAATTAAAGATCGGCTTGAAATAATAGCCTTCTTCACTAAGGACAAAACTGTTGGGAACGAAACTCAGAAGGGATTTCTTGACCATTTCCGTCGCTTCCTGCTGGTAATGAGCACCTACTTCGGGTGTCTTCATGGCGAACTGCCAGCTCTGGATCTTCAAGAGGGCGATACGACTTTCCTGGAGGAGATAGTTTTCAAAGCGACGGTGTTCTTCCGCCAGGTGATTTTGATTGTTCCGTATGTACGGGGTCATAGGGATAGTATTAGCTTTAAAAAGATATTGGATGAGGTCCGTGGATTAAATGACCAGCGAACCGATTACAAAGATAAACGCCAGAACGGTTAAAAAATTGCACCCTCCCGGCCAGATTCCGCCTCTAGGAATTTTTTTCCCAACCAGGGAAGATCTTCGCGCCGGCTGAACCAGGACAAGATTTGTATTCAGCGATTTATGAATTGGCACCCGTTTAGTATTATCTAGGTCAAACAATTCTTACAAAAAATCAGGTCTCCGACCGCAAGATATTACCTTATAACGTGTTGACGGCCATCAATAGTTTAAAAGGTTTTCCAGTTTTTTCAGGCTTACAGGTTCTTCTACAAAAAATGAGGCGCCCCCTTCGGGGGCGCTTTTTTTGTGCGCCAATAGTCAGGCCCGGAGGGGCAATCCAATTCGGGAAGCGCCTTCCGGAATTGGGAAGAAATAGGAGATTCTCATTTTCTATTTCATTGATCAT
>DASYZH010000183.1:0-4512 GCA_035946435.1 Puia sp.
GACAGCAGTCTGAAAATGGTTCTCCGCCTTCGCATAGTCGTCAAATTGGGTCTTATACAGCCAGCCCATGGAGTTATGCGCGGGCGCGCTATCCGGCTCCTCGTAGAGGATGCTCTCGTACTTTTTAAAGGCCTCCGAATAATTGTTGTTCTTGATATCGGCCTCGGCCTCGAGGTAAAGCTCTTCAGAATTTGCGTTCATAGTCTCTGGAGTTATTCATTCATGCTCACTGCGTTATCTACCACCCCAACACCCACGCGAAGATCAGCGGGGCGACGATCGTGGCATCGCTTTCAACAATATATTTCGGGGTATGGATGTCCAATTTTCCCCAGGTGATCTTTTCGTTCGGCACGGCACCGGAATAAGAGCCGTAGGAAGTGGTCGAATCCGAGATCTGGCAGAAATAGCTCCAGAAGGGCACATCGTGCCATTCCAGGTCCTGGTACATCATGGGGACTACGCAGATGGGGAAGTCCCCGGCGATGCCGCCGCCGATCTGGAAGAAGCCCACACCCTTGCCGCCGCTGTTCTCCCGGTACCAGGAGGCCAGCCAGGTCATATATTCGATGCCGCTTTTTACGGTCGATGCCTTAAGCTCGTTCTTGATCACATAGCTTGCAAAAATGTTGCCCGTTGTGCTATCTTCCCATCCGGGGACTACGATGGGGATGTTTTTTTCCGCCGCGGCGACGATCCAGCTGTTCCGGGGGTCGATCTCGTAGTATTGTTTGAGGTCGCCGGAAAGGACGACCTTATAAAGAAATTCGTGGGGGAAATACCGTTCGCCCTTGGATTCGGCGTCTTTCCAAACCTTCACCAGGTGTTTTTGCAACCGGCGGAATGCCTCTTCTTCCGGGATGCAGGTATCAGTGACCCGGTTGTAGTGGTTCTCCAGCAGGTTCCATTCGTCCTGCGGCGTGAGATCCCGATAGTTGGGTACGCGTTTGTAGTGACTGTGGGCAACGAGGTTCATCACATCCTCTTCCAGGTTGGCGCCGGTACAGCTGATGATATCGACCTTACCCTGGCGGATCATTTCAGCAAAAGAAATGCCCAGTTCCGCCGTACTCATCGCTCCTGCGAGGGTCACCATCATTTTGCCACCTTCCAACAAATGTTTTTCATACCCTTTTGCCGCATCTACCAGAGCGGCTGCGTTGAAATGCCTGTAGTGATGTTCGATGAATTGCGAAATAGGACCTTTGCTCATGGTAAAATTCGATTGAATCGCAAAATTATCGAATATTTTTTGAACTATTGCGACGAAATAAGGCCGCCCCTGCGGGGCGGCGCCGCAAGGCGAAGCCTTGCAAAATCATCAGACGAAAAAAAGCCGCCCCTACTTTTGCTTATTGGGGCGGTCTTTTTTTCCAACTAAAAACTAACCGGCGAAATTTATATCGAGTGATTATTGCCCTGTGGTTTTTCTTTCCTTGCTGTAGACTTCCCATCCACCCGAACCGGAAGACCGCAGCACGATCTTTTTCTCACTCGTTTCGAGGGTCACATAATAAGTGGTCTCGTCGTTGGAAGCCATTTCGAAAAGATCGGTGATCCAGCAGTCGTTGTACTCGTTCTTGAGCGAGGTGAGCAGGTTGATCGGCAGCTGATCGGAAGTGATGTTGCGGACTACGGCTTGAAGATCACCGTTATTATTGTAGTAAGCGAACATGATCTGACCGTTGAGGGTGAAGGTGGCTTTTGTGAAGGCGTCCTTTTGTTCCCAAATGATATTCGTTGCAGTCGCGAAATCTTTTTTGAAATTGCGAACAGCCAGCTGGTTAGTAGCGCCGTCGTTGTTACCGGAAGCGAAAGCGCTTGCACCAATCATAAGCACGGTAGCGATGGATAAGAGAATCTTTTTCATAAACGTTTTTTTATAAGTTTTTTAAATTTGTCTTTTCTGTTTGGTTTGGCCGAAGGCCCATCTTTAGCGGTTATGCCGGAGGCGCTAATTTCCTAGGATTTGCGCCGATCGACATATATAAGAGACGCGAACTTTTGAACGATGTTGCAGCTGTCTGAAAATTTTTTTTCTGGTATCCTGTCTAAAGAGCTTCTTTATTTCTATGACGCAGCAAAGCTATCTAAGGTTACAGCTGGGCACAAGCCAATATTGATCAGTGGCCGGCGATGTTATCGAATGGTAAACAAACCTGTTCCACGGTAAGGCATCAAGCATTTTCCCATCTGCAGAAACTCACTGTGGGCACGGCTTAGCGCCGATCTCTTAAGAAAAGTCTAAAATGTTGTTCGAAGATGTTAAACTTATTTTTCGGTAAATTGCGGGCTGGAAAATGCGGCACAAGAAAAAAAACCGCATTTCCAGCCTGCGGCTAACGTCTGTCCTTCGGACAAAGATGCTACCGCATCTTTAAAAATGAATTATCTCGCACACGCCTATTTATCGTTCGGGATACCGGCGATAACGGTTGGAAATCTGATCAGTGATTTTGTCAAGGGGAAGCAGCAATTCACGTATCCCGCGGCGATCCAGCAAGGCATTGTTTTACATCGGGCTATCGATACATTCACCGACACGCACGCGATCACCCGGCGGGCAAAGGCTTTTTTTCGCGAGCCTTATGGGCTTTATGCCGGCCCGCTGGTCGATGTGGCGTACGATCATTTTTTGGCCAATGATCCGCATGCATTCGCGGAGCCGGATGAGGACACTGGCGGGCATGCATTCGCGGATCGGGGCAACGCCACATCCGGGATTGATCTTAAAGCGTTTGCTCAACACACCTATGCGCAGATACAGGAGAACGAGGCATTTTTGCCGGAACGGTTCGCCAGGATGTTCTTCTATATGCGTACGCAGGACTGGCTTTATAACTATCGTCACCGGCAGGGCATCCTCAATTCCTTCATTGGGCTGTCCCGGCGGGCGGCCTATATGGGTAGCGCGGAAGCGGCAGGGCGGCTGTTCGAAACGCATTATACCCAGTTACAGGCATGCTACAGGGAATTCTTTCCCGGGCTGCGGGAATTCGCCTTACGAACCTTACAACAATTGCAGCATGAAAATGGTTAAATCCCTGCAGGCGACTTAATTTTGTTATATGAAGCAGCTCGTCCTTTTAGCCGGTTTTTTGATGGGAATGACTTTGTTACGGGCTCAGGCACCGGCTACAACGTCGCCTTTGGACAATTCTCCACTCGATATGAGCTATTACCCGGTGAACTACCCGGTTCTCAAGGTGCAGGACAAGGTCAACGAGCCGCTGATCGCCAGGGTGGTCTACAGCCGGCCGCAGAAACGGGGGAGAAAGCTGTTCGGGGATCTGATCAATTATGGAGAGGTGTGGCGGCTGGGGGCCAATGAGGCGACGGAGATCGAATTCTTCAAAGACGTAAAGGTCGACAATAAAGTCATCAAGAAAGGTCGTTATACGCTGTATGCGCTGGTAAATGAGGATAAATGGACCCTGATCTTCAATAAAGAAACGGATACCTGGGGTGCTTTCCGGTACGATTCCGCCAAGGATGTCCTGCGGGCTACCGTGCCGGTGGAAAAACAGGACACCATCACCGAAGCATTTTCCATCGCCTTTCAAAAGGCCCCGAAGGGCGCCGATCTCGTGATCAATTGGGACGATGTTCTCGTTCGGCTGCCTATTATCTGGTAAAATATTCCCCTTATATGTGTGGTATCGCAGGCATCCTTAGTGTCGACACGACAAAAATATCGGATGAGCGGCTAAAAAAAATGACGGCCGTCCTTGCCCATCGCGGGCCGGATGACGATCGAATATGGACCAGCGCGTCCGGGGTTGCGGGTCTGGGGCATCGCCGGCTTTCCATAATCGACCTGACCAGCGCCGGTGCCCAGCCGATGCACTACCTGGATCGCTATACGATCGTCCATAATGGCGAGATATACAACTATCCCGAAGTTCGCCATCTCCTGCAGTCGAAAGGATATGCTTTTCACAGTAATACGGACACAGAGGTCCTTGTCGCCGCCTATGCTCATTTTGGCAATGACTGTGTGCAACACTTCGACGGCATGTTTGCCTTCGCCATCTGGGACGAACAGGAGAAGACGCTCTTCGTTGCCCGTGACCGGTTTGGCGAAAAACCGCTTTTCATTTATCGCGACGGCAAGCAATTTCTTTTTGCCAGCGAAATGAAGGCCCTTTGGGCTGCCGGTGTCCCGAAGAAAAGCAATGCCAGGATGCTGTTCAATTTTCTGACCATCGGCTATACCCAGCATCCCATGGACAGTACAGAGACATTCTTTGAAGACATCTTTAAGCTCCCCGCGCGGTCCTTTCTCATCTACCGGCCGGTAGACGATTCCCTGGAGGTCGCTCCCTACTGGGACATCGCCGTCGCATCCACGCGGAATGTAAGCGAGCAGGAGGCCACGGATACATTTTGCCAGCTGTTCGATACTTCGGTGGCCCGGCGGCTGCGGAGCGATGTCCGGCTGGGTACCAGCCTTAGCGGGGGGCTGGACAGTTCCTCTATTGCAGGAAGTATCTTGCGTCACGCCGATGTTCC
>DASYZH010000184.1:0-8928 GCA_035946435.1 Puia sp.
GAGGCTGCGCGCTACCTGGAACGGCCGATGTATTCGCCTTATATGTTGCTGACGCGCCGACTGGTTTCGTCGGCGTATCAGCCATTGCCCGAGGGCTACGCGCAGCTGCCCATGAAGGAGAAGCTGGCGGTGGTCCGGAGCAGGTTTCCCGCCATCACGCATGTGGATGGATCCTGTAGGGTCCAAACGGTCCGCAGGGATGCCAATGAGCGATTGTGGCGGTTGTTGCAGGCATTCGAAGCGCTCACCGGTGAGGGGATGCTGATCAATACCAGTTTCAATGTGCGGGATGAGCCCATCGTCTGCGGACCGGCGGAGGCATACGCCTGTTTCCGGAACACTCAAATGGATGTACTTGTAATGGAGAATATCGCTATATTTAAATAATGGAATTCCTCAAAGATCTTTGGTTGTTCCTCAGGGAACGGAAGAAGTGGTGGCTCTTGCCGCTGCTGATCGTGGTCGTGCTGATCGCGCTCTTTATCGTGCTGGGGAGCGGCTCGGCGCTTGCCCCTTTTATTTACTCGCTTTTTTGATCCTGCCGCCATGTCGAAAAATTATCAATCGAAGGAGACTGTGCTGGTGATCACCGTGGGGCTTTTGGTGCTTCATCTTGTTTTCAAGAGCAGGGTATGGCTTTTTTGTGCGTTGGGCATCGGGCTTGCGGGGGTGTTTTCGTTTTATCTCAGCGAGAGGATCCACTGGGTCTGGAACAAGCTTTCGCTCGTGTTGGCGGCGGTGAGTAACCGCGTATTGTTGGGTGTCGTGTTCTTTGTGGTGCTGACGCCGGTGGCGCTGATCCGGCGTCTTGGGAAGAAGGGTGGGTTGCGGCGTTTTGACGGGAAGGCTACGAGTAATTTTTCACGGCGGGAGCATGTTTTTGAGAAGAAGGATCTGGAAAATACGTGGTAGTTGTCAGGCGCGCGATGCGGGGTGAGCGGGGGAGCCGGTCAGGCTCTCGACGCGGGTTGCGCCGGTTGAAGGGCTGGGGTTTGGGCGTTCTTGCGTCTGGCGATCCAGCGGTCGCGGAGCCGGAGGAAGGGTTTTTCGACGATGAGGTGGAGGAGCCAGCCACCGAGGAGCGCTACGGCCGTGCTGATCCAGAAGCTGGTGTAGCTGTCGTTATCGACGCCGCGGGGCTGCAGGAATTCGTGGGTAAGATGGATGAGCTGTTTATGGGTAAGATAGATCGAATAGGACAGGGTGGCGATGAGGCGGGTGACCCTCGATGAATACCGGTAGAGGAAACAGGTGGGGCTGAGGGCGGCGAAGACCAAGGCGCCATAGGCGATAGCGATGGCGGGATAGCCGAAGATGGCGCCGCGAAGCTCATATTGATGTTGATCGTGGGCGATGAACCAGGCGCCGGCGAGGAGTGCAAGAGCGATGAGAAAGATGCGGTTACCTTTTGTCGTGAGCCTTTGCCAGCTTTCGGGTTTGAAGTAATAGAATGCCGCCAGGGCGACGCCGGCGAGCAGGCCGTCGAGGCGGGACCAGGTAGGATAATAGATATACATGTAATAGGCTCTGCCGAAACTTTCGGCTTTTGGGATGACGTCGTACCACATATAGGTGCGGATGGCGAAGCCAAAGAGGAAGAGGGCGGGCAGGATGTAGACTGCGAAAGCCGCGGGACGCGGCTTGTCTGAAGGACAGACATTAGCGGTCCTATGGGTTTTTATCGCATGGAGGCCGATGATGAGCAGGGGGAGGAAGAGGTAGAATTGTTCTTCAATACAAAGCGACCAGGCGTGGCTGAATGCGCCTTCTTTGCTCAGGTCCAATCCGAAGTTTTGCGTGAAAGTGAACATCCGCCAGAGCGGGGGTAGCTGGCTGCGTTCTTTAAAGGCCGGTATCGCGATATAGAGTGCGAGCACCGCAAAGTAGGCCGGCAGGATGCGCAGGCTTCGCTTGACATAGAACTCACCGTAGGAGACGGTCTGGTCGCGGGCGATCTTCGCGAAGAGCTGGCCGCCGATGAGGAAGCCGCTGAGCACGAAGAAGAGGTCGACGCCGGTCCAGCCCCAGCTGCCCAGATAGTCGTATAGTCCGGCGGGGTGACCGAACAGGCTATAGTGATAGACGAATACGATGATGATGGCCAGGGCGCGGAGGTGGTCCAGGCCTGCGAAGCGATTGGCTGCGCGCGCGGTTACGCGGTCAGCTGCGGCGGAGGTTTGCACGGGAAAAATTGAAGGGATTTGTGAGCCCTAAGATAGCAGGAAATCCTTCAACTCACTATACCGCGCGTCCATTTTTTTACTTTGTTTTTGTTTATGTGCTAATGCAGCGACGGCCCCGGGTTGGGTGATGCGATCGCCGATCACGGGTTCCACCGTATTGTAGAATTTCACCGGGTGGGCCGTCTCCAGGAAGAGGCCTTTTTCGCCGGGATGTTCGCTCAGGTAGCGTTGGAGCGCGAGCGCGCCTACGGCACCGTGAGGGTCGGCGAGATAGTGATGGTGTTTCCAGAGGGAGAGGATGGCGTTTTGGGTCTCTTCGTCGGTGATGCTGTAGCTGCTCAGGATCTTTTTCATCGTAGGGAGCTGCTGGTGGAAGATCTCGAGGATGCGGACGAAGTTGCTGGGGTTGCCGACGTCCATGGCGTTGGAGAGGGTAGGCTGGGCCTGTTTAGGCTGGTAATTGCCGGTGTGCAGATAGATGGGGACTACGTCGTTGGCGTTGCAGGCGGCGATGAAATGGGCGACGGGAAGACCGGAGAGCCAGGCCATCATGCCGGCGCAGAGGTTGCCGAAGTTGCCGCTGGGGACGCTGATCACCGGCGGATGTTCTTTGTAGGGCCATTGTTGGAGGGCAAAGAAATAGTAGAACTGCTGGGGCAGCCAGCGGGCCACGTTGATCGAGTTGGCGGAGGTCAGGAATAAGTTCTTTTGCAGGTCGGCGTCGGCGAAGGCTTCTTTTACCATCTTTTGGCAGTCGTCGAAGCTGCCGTCGATCTCGAGGGCGGTGATGTTCTTGCCGAAGGTCGTGAGCTGTAGTTCCTGTACGCTGCTGACCTTGCCGGAGGGGTAGAGGATTACGACCTGTACGCCATCGACGTCATAGAAGCCGCTGGCGACGGCGCCGCCGGTGTCACCCGAGGTGGCGACGAGAACGGTTATGGGGCGGTTGTTACCGCGGACAAAGTAGCCGAGACAGCGGCTCATGAAGCGGGCGCCGACGTCTTTGAAGGCCAGGGTGGGGCCGTGGAAGAGCTCGAGCGAGGAAATACTGGGCGTAACCTGTTTGAGGGGAAATTCGAAGGGTTGGGTTCGGGCTGCCGGCCCGGGGGTGGTTTCGCCGGGGGCAGCTGGCTGTTCGCCGGCGCCGATGGTGGCCGGAAGTGTGGTGGCGGGCTCTTCAAAATTCAGGGTCTCGTGGACGATGCGTTCGAGCTCGGTTTCCGGGAGGGTATCGCCGGTATAGGGGCGGATCACGCGGAAGGCGATCTGCTCATAAGAATAACGATGGAGATTTTCGATGAAATCGTCAGGCAATACGGGGACATCCTTTGGAAAATATAGTCCTCTGTCGGGCGCCTGGCCACGAATAGTAGCTTCTTTGAAGTCGACGTAATTTTTATTGGGATCGTTAAGGCTATAGTACTTCATTTCAATCGATAATTTTTACACCGGTGGGATTCACGGTGGTGACGTAGGTATGGTGGTCGAGGCCGATGCGGGTATAGATCTCCTGCATGATGGTTTCGACACTGCGGGCGGTGGCTTCGTCTTTGCTCAGCATGAAGACCGAGGGGCCGGAGCCGGAGATGCCGCCGCCGAGGGCGCCTGCGGCCTTGCATTTCGCCTTCACTTCGTCGAAGCCGGGGATCAGGATGCTGCGGATCGGCTCGATGATCACGTCTTCGAGGCTGCGGCCGATGAGGTCGTAGTCTTGTTTGATGAAGCCGGCGACGAGACCGGCGATATTGCCCCACTGGCGGATGGCGTCTTTGAGCAGCACCTGTTTCCGGAGGATCTGGCGGGCGTCGGAGGTCCGGACCTCGATCTGCGGGTGTACCACGGTGACGTGTAAGCGCGGGGCAGGGATGGCGATGATATCGAGCGGGAAGATCGAGCGGATGAGGGTGATGCCGCCATAGATACAAGGAGCGACATTGTCTGCGTGTTTGACGCCGGAGGCCACTTTCTCGCCGAAGAGGGCGAAACGGACCAGATCGTCATTTTTGAAGGGGGAGCCCAGGAGGTGATTTGCTCCCACTATCGCGCCGGCGGCGCTGGCGGCGCTGCTGCCGATGCCGCTGCCGGGTTTTATCTGTTTGCTGATGATCACTTCGAAGCCAATGGGTTGGTCGATCTCTTCGAGCATGGCGATCAGGGGTGCGCCCGCGGTGTTCTGTGCGGGGTCTTTGGGCAACGGGAAGCCGTCCTTGCTGGTGATGATGACCCCGGGTTCGTCGAGCAGCCTGATCTCCATGATATCATAGGGCTGTTCGAGGGCCAGGCCGAGGATATCGAAGCCACATACGAGGTTGGCGACGGTAGCGGGAGCATGTATGGTAACTTTGTTCATCGATGGGTTAGTTTACGGTACGTAATATATCCGCGAATACGCCGGAGGCGGTCACTTCCGCGCCCGCGCCCGCACCTTTTACGACGAGGGGTTGTTCAGGATACCGGTCCGTATAGAAAAGTACGACATTGTCTTTACCATAGAGGTGGTAGAGGTCGTGTTCCGGGCCGATGTGCTGCAATCCTACGGACGCCTTGCCGTTGTCATAGCGGGCCACGAATTTCAGCTTTTTTCCTTCTTTAGCCGCGGCTTCGTAGAGACTTTTGAAATGTTTTTCTTCTTTGATCATGGCGGCATAGAAATCTTCCACGCTGCCCTGCATACAGGATGCGGGCAGGAAGGAGCGGTTCTCGATGTCTTCCATTTCCGTTCTTTCGCCCGATTCGCGGGCCAGGATCATGATCTTGCGCATTACATCGGTGCCGCTGAGGTCGAGCCGTGGGTCCGGTTCGGTGTAGCCTTCGTCCTGGGCCTGCCGGACCACGCCGGAGAAGGGCTTTTCGCCGTTATAGTGGTTGAATACGAAGTTGAGGGTGCCGCTGAGGACCGCTTCGATGCGGCGGACCTTGTCACCGCTGCGGGTAAGATCGTTGAGGGTGCCGATCACCGGCAGGCCGGCGCCGACATTGGTCTCGAAGAGGAAGCGGGCGTTGTATTCACGGGCCAGGTCTTTCAGCTGGCGGTAGTTGCCATAGACCGAAGAGCAGGCGATCTTGTTGCAGGCGACCACGGAGATGCTTTTTTGCAGCAGCGAGCCGTAGCGCGAGGCCACGTCCGCGTCGGCGGTCACGTCGACGAACACGGAGTTGCGGAGGTTACCGGTGGCAATGCCGGTGATCCAGGTGTCGAGGTTCATGGGTTCGCCGTTCCCGAGGGTTTTTTGCCACTGGCGGAGGTCGATGCCTTCGCTTGCGAACACCATTTTGCGGCTGTTGGCCAGCCCGACGATGCGGACGTTGATCCGGAGGTTGTCGAGGAGGTATTGTTGCTGCTGCAGGAGTTGATCGATCAGCCGGCGGCCGACGTTGCCGGTGCCGGTGACGAAGATGTTGAGCTGTTTATACGAGGTCTCAAAGAATTCTTCGTGGAGGACGTTGATGGCTTTGCGGACGTCGCCCGAGGCGATGACGGCGGAGATATTGCGTTCAGACGAGCCCTGGGCGATGGCCCGGACGTTGACGCCGTTGCGGCCGAGGACGCCAAACATTTTTCCGCTCACGCCGGGGTGGCTTTTCATATGATCGCCTACCAGCGCGATGATGGAAAGGCCGGCCTCGATGATCAGGGGTTCTACGGTGCCGGTGGCGATCTCGTGGTCGAAGGCGAGGTCCACGGCCTGTTTGGCCGCAGCGGCACCTGCTTCGTCGACACCGACGCAGATGGAGTGTTCGGAAGAGCCCTGGGTGATGAGGATCACATTGATCTGTTTGGAGGAGAGGGCTTCAAAGAGCCGTTTCGAGAAGCCGGGGATGCCTACCATGCCGCTGCCTTCGAGGCTCAGCAGGGCGATGCGGGGAATGCTGGAGATGCCGCGGATGCTGCTGCCGTTCTGGACGGTTTCGAATTCGATCACGGTGCCGGGGTCGGCGGGCGCGAAGGTATTCTTGATCCACACGGGGATGCCTTTGCGCATCACGGGCTGGATGGTGGGCGGATAGATGACTTTGGCGCCGAAATGCGATAGCTCCATGGCTTCCTGGTAGGAGATATAGGGGATCAGTTTGGGATTGGTGACGAGGCGCGGGTCGGCGGTCATCATTCCGGAGACGTCGGTCCAGATCTCGAGTGCTGCCGCGTCCGTGGCGGCGGCGAGGATAGCGGCGGTATAGTCCGAGCCGCCCCGGCCGAGGGTCGTGGTGATATTCCTGCTGTCTGCGGCGATAAAACCGGGGAAGATAAAGAGGTTGGTATCGGGTAATCCGTCGATATAGGTTTTGACCTGCGCATTGGTGACGGCGAAGTCTACGGCTGCATGGCCGAAGCCGCTATCGGTGCGGATCACCTGCCGGGAGTCTTTCCAGGTATTGGGTACGCCGAGGGATTCGAAACGGGCGGCGATGATGAGCGAGGATAACAGTTCCCCATAGCTGACGATCTTATCCTGGGTCCGGGCGGAGAGCTCGCCGAGCAGGAAGGCGCCGCTGCAGATGTCGTCGATCTCGTTGCACCGCGTTTTGACGGCGCTGAGGACGGAGCTTTGCCCGGTGAGTGGTAACAATGCTTTAACCGCTTCCAGATGACGGCGTTCGAGGTCCTGGAGTTTTTCCTTGTAGGATTCGTCGCCTGCGGAGGCGGCGACGGCGGCCTGGATGAGCAGATCCGTGACGCCGCCGAAGGCGGAAACCACTAGGATGGTCCTGTCTTTTGTCAATGCCTGCCTGACCAATGCCACGACCTTGTTGATATTATCCGCGTTGGCGACTGAACTGCCACCGAATTTTAACACCTGCATGCTATAGTTGATTTTGCGAGATTAAAGTTGAATAAGAAAAGCCTTGCTTTTGGAAAACGGCCCTTGGCGGGCCCCGGGGGTAATATAGGAATCGTACAACCCTTAACGGGTTGTAATGGAGGTGGTGGTCGTGGATGTGACGACCTGGAGAGTAGAAACGGTATGGTGATGACCGAAGATCATATAATCGACCGCTAAGGTAGGGTAAAATGAATGACAAAACAAAAAATTGCCAGTTTCTTAGTTGAAATAAAGTAATTTTGCGATTGTTTTGAAAGACCGCCGCTTACTCGCCGCATTTATTGAACAGTATTAAATCTCGGAACCGCCCGTGGCGGTTCGTCGGAAGGACAATAAAAAAACTCGTATGAATTATCAACCGTCCCAGGGGTTGCAGCAATTCAAGAACCTGGTAGGCATCAAGTTCCAGTTATACAACAGCTTATTTACGTCGCTGCCTTTTCATCGGATCGAGAAAACGGGCATTCTCCTTTCCCTGTTGCTCACGGTATGTGAGGACGGCTACAAGAAGAAGCAGAGTCCGGAGCAGATCCTGGAGGAATTCTTTGCCAAGCACACGGCATCGGCGACGGAGCGCGAGAAGGCGGATCTGCTTTTTCGTTTTGTGCAGTATGTGGAGCGGCAGATCGTGCTTTTCGATGCTTTAGAGGATGCCTCTTTCAAATATGTGAACGATATGGGTGGGGCGGGGACGTTGAAGCATCTGATCTCGGAGGTCCTGCAGACGGATAAAGAAGAAGAGCTGACAAAGAAATTAAAGGATTACAGTGTGCGGATGGTGTTGACGGCGCATCCTACGCAGTTCTATCCCGGTGCGGTCCTGGGGATCATCAACGATCTTTCGCGGGCGGTGATCGAGAACAATGCGGCCGACATCAACTTGTATCTGCAGCAGCTGGGCAAGACGCCGTTCCTGAAGAAGCAGAAGCCTACGCCGTACGATGAGGCGATCAGTCTCGTTTGGTACCTCGAGAATGTCTTTTATCATGCCAGCGGGCGTATCCTCAGCTCGCTGAAGGATCAGTTCCCGCATGCGGTGGACAAGAGGAACCCGGTGATCCGGATGGGTTTCTGGCCGGGGGGAGACAGGGATGGGAACCCGTTTGTGACCACCGAAACGACGCTGAAGGTGGCGGAAGCGTTGCGCGGTGCGATCATCAAGTGTTATTATCTCGACGTCCGGCGATTGAAGCGGCGGTTGACGTTCAAGGGTGTGGACGTCCTTGTCGCGGATCTCGAGCAGAAATTATACAACAATATCTTTGTGCCGGGGCTGCGGACGGACCTGAGCCAGGATGAGATCCTGGACGTGCTGGGGCAGATCAGGGAGATCATTATCTATCAACATAATAGCTTGTTCCTGTCGATGGTGGAGAACCTCATCGGGAAGGTGATGATCTTCGGGCTTTATTTTGCGACACTGGATATCCGGCAGGACAGTTCGGTCCATGGGAATGCGCTGGCGGCGATCGCGGCTTCGGATGAGAAGCTGTTGCCGGCCGATTATGCTTCGTTACCGGATGCCAGGAAGATCGAATTGCTCACGGAGCTCAAGGGAATGGCCGATCCGGCGAAGTACAGCGACCCGCTGGTGAAGGATACGCTGGAGGTGATCTCGACGGTGAAGGCGATCCAGCAGGCCAATGGCGAGAACGGCTGCAGCAGGTATATCATCAGCATGTGCAGCAGCGTCCTGAATGTGCTGGAGGTGATGGGGCTTTTCCTGCTGCGGGGCTGGACGAAGAAAGACCTTAGCGTGGATATCGTGCCGTTGTTCGAGACGGTAGATGATCTGCGGGCGGCGGCGCAGGTGATGAAGGAGCTGTATGAGAACCCCGTTTACAGCAAACATCTGAAACAGCGGGGGCATACGCAGACGATCATGGTGGGCTTCTCGGATGGCACCAAGGATGGTGGTTACC
>DASYZH010000185.1:0-6755 GCA_035946435.1 Puia sp.
ACCGTAATAGTAAATTCGCCGTCGCTACCTGAAGTAACGGCATTTCGACTGCCTTTTATGGCGATCGTAGCGCTCGCAACCGGCTGTCCCGATGTGGCGTCGGTGACCCTGCCTTTTATTTCCTTTTGAGCTGTCTGCGCAAAAAGGTGGGCGCTTAGAAGCAGCAGCGTCAGCAGTTCCAAGATAGGTTTTGTCCCCTTCCATTTGATTCTCTTTTCTAACATAAACAAGCAATTTTTGGTTAATGATAAAAGACTATGGTTTATTGATGGATCTCGGCTGGCCATCGTAGGTTATGCCGATAGCGGTTCTCGTTTGCGGGTCTATAGCGGCCGGCGTGCCGGGGGACACGAATATTACTCTGAATGTCCGTTTCCGCAGCATGCCGGGGAAATGGCCTTGCCTTTGGCCGATGGTGAGCCGGCCTGCTGTCTCGTCGTAATG
Source organism: Puia sp. (assembly GCA_035946435.1). GTDB lineage: Bacteria > Bacteroidota > Bacteroidia > Chitinophagales > Chitinophagaceae > Puia. The sequence goes on from DASYZH010000185.1 coordinate 445, forward strand.
CAGGGGGATGGTGGTGAAGCTGCCTTTTTCATAATTGTAGCTTGTGTCATCGTCCTCGTATAAGCTGAAATCGGCGTTGCGGCCGGTATAGATGTAGAGAGTGATGGTGTCTGCCGGCCGCTCGCCGGTGTATTGTATCCCGGGGCCTGTCGGAAGGATCGAACCCGCTTTCACGAACACGGGCATGCGTTCATAGGGTGCGGCGGCTTTCAAGTGCTGTCCGCCTGTTGTATAGCTACCCGTGTACAGGTCATACCAGCCTTGTCCGGCGGGGAGATAGACGGCTCTTTCGCGCGCCTTGTATTGGGTGATGGGGGCGATCAGCAGGGAGGGGCCCAGCATGTATTGATCGTTGATGTTGTAGGTGGCGGTATCGTTGTCAAAGTCCATCACCAGTCCCCGCATGAGGGTGTAGTCGTCGTGCCAGACATGACCGGCCAGGGAATAGAGGTAGGGCATCAGGCGATAACGCAGCTTGTCATAGTACAACATGCTCTTGTAGGCCGGGTGGTCCGGGGGTGCGACGTTGAAGATCTCGCGGTAGGGATACTGGCCGTGTACGCGGAACAGGGGGCAGAAGGCGCCGAACTGGTACCATCGGGTGAATTGTTCGCGCCATTCGTCGAGGTCCGCTCCTCGGGCATCCTCGAATTTTCGTTCTACCGCGAATCCGCCGATGTCCATGGTCCAGTACGGGATACCGGACATCGAGAAATTGATGCCCGCGGCGATCTGGGCCTTCATGTCCGACCAGCGTGCGGCGATATCGCCGCTCCAGACGGCGGCCGCGTAGCGCTGCGATCCTGCGAAGGCGCTGCGGGTGAGGAGGAAGACGCGTCGCCCGGGATCGGTGCTGCGTTGACCTTCGTAGATACCGCGTGCGTTTTCCAGCGGATAGGCGTTGAGGAACTCAGCTGCGGGGCCGAGGGCGGTTGGCGTCATTTCTTTCTTTCGGTTATCGGGGCTGACATTGCTGAGGATATCGGGCTCGCTGGCATCCATCCACCAGGCGTCGATGCCTTTCCGGTATAGTTTTGTAGCGAGGAGGTCCCAGAAACCCTTTCGGGCGGCGGGGTTGAAGGCGTCGTAAAAAGTCGAGACGTAGCCTTCGCCGATCCAGTCGCGCTGGCCGTCGGCGACATTTCGTTTGTACAGCCAGTGGTTTTTGTCGAAGTCGTTGTAGGTCGCGATGCCTGTGTAGAATTTGGGCCATACGGAGATCATGAAATGGGTATGGTAGTCGTTGTGAAGGGTTCGGATCATGCTGTCGGGGGAGGGAAATCTTGTGGGATCGAATTCCTGGCTGCCCCAGCGATCTTGCTGCCAGTAATTCCAGTCCTGTACGATATTGTCCAGGGGGATATGCCGGGTGCGGAACTCGTGGACGGTATTGAGGATGTCGGCCTCGGTCTTGTAGCGCTCGCGGCTTTGCCAGAGACCTAATGCCCATTGCGGTGGTATGGTGGCCTTTCCTGTGATCTGGCGGTAGCCGGCTATCACTTGGTCGAGGTCTTTGCCGTAGATGAAGTAGTAGTCCAGCTGTGTGCCTGCTTCGGAGTCAAAGCCGAAGTCGTTTTCCTCGCCGGCGGGCAGGGGTCCCAGCCATTTGAAGGAGAGATAGGATCCGTCGCCGTCTGGTGTCCATTCGATCCTTATGGGAACTTTTTTATCTTTTTCCATCGGGATGCGGATAAAGGCCGAGCCGGGATTCCAGGGTTGGCGCCAGCGGTCGAGCTGTAGCCGGCCGTCGATATACACCTTAATATATCCCGCATATTTGACGCGGAAGGTGTGGATACCGGTGATGCCCGCGGCGATCTGCCCTTGCCAGGTCACCGAGCCCCGGGCCGGGGTAAATGTGCTGGGAAGCAGTTTTTTCGAGTCGCCGAGCCAGTCGTAGGCGATGTCGGAGGCGGGCAGGGTCAGGTCTGCGGGCTGGGGATGTTCCTTGTCGTTATGATAGGTGGCCGTCAACCAGCCTTCGTCCCCTTTGTCGGAGAACAGCTGCAAGGCGGATAGCGGGTTGTAGGGCCGGGTATCGCCAGCGGTAGTGAGCGAATAGTTATCCCAGAGGATGCCATAATTCCTGCTGGACAGAAGGAAGGGTACGGCCACTTCCGTGTTGTTCTGAAAGAGGTCCACGCGATACCCTTTGTAGTTGACCAGCCCGTCCTGGTGTTGTCCCAGACCGTATAATGCCTCATCGGGCTGGGTTTCGAATGTCTGGTGGATATGCCATAATGGCTGTCCTTCGAAGACTGCCGGTTCGAAGCTCCGGCCGTTCGCTTCTTTTTCCGCGGCGATGGGCAGGCCGTTGGCATCGGCGAAGCGGACGGCGCCGGTGGACAGGTTGACGGTGGCTTTTAACAGGCGGGTGGTAAGTATTGCCTCGCTGTCGTTTTGGGAAATGTTCCATTTTGTTATGGAATCCGGCCGATAGGTGGTAATGAGGCTTGCTGTTTGCAGGGAGGGTTCGCCTTGCGGGCTGGAGAGTACGCGGATGATATTGTCCGCTATCACCGCGAGCCGGACGGCCGCGGTATGGCCGGAAAAGCGGGTGTCCGGATAGACAATAAGCCCATCGGGGGTCCGGGAAATGCGCGGGGAATTCGCTGTCGGAAATTTGATCCCACCGGCGAGGCAGTGGGCGGCAGTGAGCAGGGAGAACGATAAAAGCAGCGGGCGATACAAGTTTTTGGGAGTGGACATAGCAATCGGTTGTAATCCGGCATAAAAGTAGACTGCTATGTCCTTGGCCGGGGTAGTCAAACCGGCAAATGAGGGTATCGGATTGTTGAGGGGAGGGGTATGAAACTGTTATTTGAGGGTATAAAACCGTTAAATTGCCGGATGCGTATTTTTATAAAATTATTGTTTCGATAGGTGTTGGGGCAATGGCAATGGGGGTGCGCAGGGAATGCTGTTCATCGGCATGTTCCGTTCTTTGAAGGGGAACGCCCTAATGGTCATTTTGGTTATCTTGTTCTCCCCTTCCCTGATCCGGATAAACTGCCGCGGAGCCAGATGGGTAAACCACTGAATTTTACCGGTAGCCGGCCAGGTTATCCTGAGCGTATCGATGGTTGTCGCCTGGCCGATCCCGATGTGCTGCCGGAGCGGCGAGGCTCCGAAGCTCCCGCCGGAGCTGACGTCCCGATAAACGGTGCGTGCGATACCGTTCTCCGTGAAGGTGACGGCGAGATGGGCGCCGATGGCGGACCGGTTGGAGACAGTACCTTCGAGTTTTATGGTAATCCAGTTGTTGTCGTTTTGGCCGGGGTTGCAATAGAGGGAATTGTAAAAAGCGTCACCCTTGTAAGCGCCGCCGGTCTCTATAAATATATCCTCGTAGCCGTCGTTGTTGAGATCGGCGATGGCTACTCCATGTCCTTTTTGGAGGTTGCCCACTCTTGCGGAGCCGGTGACATCGGCAAAATATCTCCCCGCCATGTTTTTGAACAGGCGATTGGGTGTCAGTGACTGGAAGTCGGGGTTGCCGGTCCCGAGATACATGTCCAGCCAGCCGTCGTTATCGATATCCCCGAAGTTGGACCCCATCGCGAATACGGGTTTGTCGAGTCCTGTGGTCTTCGTCACGTTGCTGAAGGTGCCGTCGTGGTTATTCCGGTACAGGTACATGGTGCTTGCGGAAGTCAGCGGAAGGTGGAGGGCTTCCGCCGCCTGGGCTTTCGCGAGGGAGCCGTTGAAGGCATAGCCGCAAACGAAGATATCGGGCCAGCCATCGTTGTCATAGTCCCAGAACCAGGTGGGAAAGGTGTAGGTGGTATCCTTGTCGAGGCCGGCGCGATGTGTTACGTTCTCGAAATGGGGGATGTTCGAATGCACCCCTGTGTTCCGCAGCAGTACTTTGCGGCCATCTCTAAGGGAAAGGAAAATATCCGGGAGGTTGTCCCTGTCGTAATCCGCGGATGCCACGCCCTTTACAAATCCCGTGAGATCGCAACCGGCCTGGCGGGCCACTTCCGTGAAGGTCCCGTCCTTGTTGTTGAGCCACAATTCGCAGGGATGCGGATCGTCGATGGTAGTGGTCTCCTGGCCGATAAAGACATCGGGCCAGCCATCCTTGTTGAAATCGGCCCATACGGCGGTTTGCGTGGGATGCAGCGAGAGAAGGCCACTCTCCACCGTTACATCGGTAAAGGTGCCGTCACCGTTGTTCCGCAGGAGAGTCTTCGGCATTTTGCCGAATTTGCCGCGCCAGCCGCCCCGCAGCACGAAAATATCGGTGTACCCGTCGTTGTTGTAATCGACCTGCAGGAGGTTGAATGCGCCTTTGATCTTACTCAGTCCGCTTGGCAGGGAGACATCGGTAAAGCTGCCATCGCCATTGTTCCGATAAAAATGCATTCCGTGGTCGGGATCCCAATCGGATGTGACCAGATCGAGATAGCCGTCGTTATCGAAATCGTCCACGATGGTGCCGCCGGCCTCGTTCCGGCTGTTTGCCAGTCCAAGGCCACCTGCGATATCCCGGAAAGCCTTGACTTTGACCGGGCTGCTGTCCTTGTCCATCCCCGGTATCAGCCATGCCGGTGGTACGCCGGAGGGATATTTTCCAATGGTCATATAGGCAAGGTTCAACAGCCATCGCGATGCAAGATCATCCGCGTCGTCCGCGAGGATAGTTTGATACAGGTCGATGCCATTTTGGGTGGCAAGCGGGTCCGAATAGATCCCGCTGGTCTGGATCGGGAAGATACAGGAGCCGGAGGAATGCAACGAAAGGCAGTTGTTCCTTTCTCCTTGCCGGAGCCAAGCCAGGGCCAGCAGTTTTCGCGGATCTTCGCCGGGCGACTGGCCGGGGAAAAGCTTCAGCCTGGTTACCACATCCGTGAGCAATTCGATGGCTTGCGGCTCTTCGCCCAATTGCAACAAGGCCTCTGCCTTGCCATATTCAGCAGCCATGATCTGCCGCGGGGTATTTTGCGGTTGTTTCAGGAGCGAGTCGTTGTAACGTACCCGAGCTTCAGGGTAAAACGCATTATTCTTATCGTCGACGGGCCGCATGGCGGCTTCGTAAGATGCTTTCCGCTCCCTAAATATCGAGCGTTTATGTCCAAGCCAACCGATGGTCACCAGGGCGGCCAGGGCAGGCGCTGCAAGCAGCTTCGGGATACGTTTTTTGTCATGGACGATCATAAGCTCGTTTTATTTTGAACACCCGCAGCGAATCATCGTTGGCTGCGGCAAGTAATAGGGTTTGCCTGCCGGCTCGCGGGATCAGCGCCATACTCTTTATGTCACCCAACAATCGCAAGCCGATCGAGCTTCCCGGAATATAGGTAAAGTGCGATGGCGGGGGCGGAGCATGCGACCGTCCGGCGGCCGTGCCTTTCAGGAAACAGCCATAAGAGGCGTCGTAGCGGCCACGCATGACGTTCGCCTGGTATTCGTTGCCGGCGAGGAGGAGATCCAACACCCCATCGTGATCCAGGTCCGCGCACACGATGGCATTTACAGGGGCAAATTGCGCTTCTACCGGAAGCACATGTTTTTTGAACTTACCATGACCCAGGTTTTCGAACCAGCAGCTGCGGGTCTCGTTGCAAACAAAATGCAAGAGGCTGTCCCCGGGAGCGGCCTGGTAGATATCACTAAAGGTTGCCTGAGCATAGTCCCGGTAGAGCGGGAACCGCTTTGCCATCAAGGGCACCTGTTGGGCCAGTTCGTTGCGGCCGGCTGCAGGATAGGAACGTTTGATGCCGTCCTCGTCTTTGCTATAATAGCAGAGCACCGGGTCGATACTCCCGTTGTGATCCAGGTCTGTGGCAAACAATTCCATGGGTTGTTGTTCGTCGGCCTGGTAGTCGTTGTTCGAGCCGAGGTTTCCTGCTATGAGATCGAGGTCGCCATCGCCGTCGACGTCCGCGACGGCAAGGCTTCGCCACAGGCCGTTGTTATCTGTCAAGCCGGTGGAGTCGGTGACCTCGTATAAATGTCCATGATCGTTCTTAAAGAACCGGATGGGCATCCATTCTCCCGCGATGACCAGGTCGGTTTGTTTATCGTTGTCGAAATCCGCCCACTTTGCCGAGGTTATCATTCCCGCGCGGGCGATTGCCGGACAAACGGCCGTGGTGACGTCCGTGAAACGTCCCTTATCGTTCCGGAGGATGTAGCTTCGGGGAGGGAGTGGATACCGTTGCGAGACCCTGCCGCCGATAAAAATATCCGGCTGACCGTCGCCGTCGAAATCGCCGATGCTGACGCAGCCCGCAATGGTGCTGACGCCGGTGGGGATCGCATCTTTGGCCAGGGTAAAATGTCCTTTGCCATCATTGAGATAGAGC
>DASYZH010000186.1:0-16054 GCA_035946435.1 Puia sp.
AAGTCTAAATAAACAGGCCGTTCAGGATGTATTGAGCGGGAAGGGAAATTTATTGAATCTTACCCCACCCCACTTTTAAATCAATTACTTTGCAGCATCGTATGAATGATCTCCCAAAAAGAAAGATGACGCTGACCCAACTGCAATACCTGGTTTGGTCGGCTCTTCTGTCGATCAGCTTTATTTCGATGATCTCGTCGGATGGCGTCGCACGCTCGGCGCTCTTCGCGTTGAACGGCGTCTGCTTTTACGCCGCGATCATCTATGGGAATATCCAATTCCTCTATCCCCGCTATTTCCAAAAGAAGCGATATGTCCGCTATGCGGTGGGGTCAGTATTGCTGGTAGGAATAGCCGGGTTTGCAAAAGGGTATATTTCCCTTTATATCGGCAACCGGTATTTGGCCAGGGCACTTACCATCCAGGATGCAGACTGGCATCTTTCTTACTTTCTCTCCGGCGTGACAGTCTTTGTGTTGAGCCTGATCATCCGGCTGGCCATCGCTTATTTTGCCGTTAAACAGCAGTCGGAGGAGGCATTGTTACAACGGAGCCAGTTCGAGCTAAAGCTGCTCAAGGCCCAGGTGCAACCTCATTTCCTTTTCAATACGCTCAACAACATGTACTATGAAGCGTACATGGAGGCGCCCCGCACCGCCTTGCTCATCGAGCGGCTTTCCGATATCATGCGTTATTTTATCGATCAGAATATCCAGGACCTGGTTCCCATAGAGACCGAAGTGCAGTTCCTGGATAACTATATCGCCCTGGAAAAGATCAGGATCATGCCGGAGCCGGAGCTTGTGTTTCTCAAAGGCTTCAAAGCCGGCATCCAGCTCCCCCCCATGCTGCTGATGACCTTCGTGGAAAACATCTTCAAACACGGTATCGATAAGATCAGTGGCTGTAACCAGATCTGGATCAGGATTGCCGAACAGGATAGCTATCTTATCTTTGAAACGAAGAATAGCATCAACCGGCATCCGGGTAAGACCAAACCCACGGGGTTCGGGCTAAAGAATCTCAGACAGCGCTTGTCACTCCTCTACGGGACGGACTTCGAAATGGAAACCCGGGACGACGGTCGATATTTTACGGCATTTCTCAAAATACCCTTGGCATGAATTTGCGGTGTATCATAGTGGATGATGAACCCAATGCGGTGAACCTGCTGGAAGTGCTCATCGGCCAGACCACGGGGTGGCAATTGCTGGCAAAATGTCTGAATGCACTGGATGCCATCGCCTTCTTAAAGACGAGCGATGTCGATCTCGTCTTTTTAGACATAGAAATGCCCATGCTAAACGGGATGGAGCTGGCGGGTTTGTTGTCGGTCGATACGGCGATCGTCTTTACCACGGCCTACAAGGAGCATGCGGCCGAGAGCTACACCTTTAATACCATCGATTACTTGCTGAAACCCATAACGCTGAAACGGTTTATCGCCTCGACGAAAAAGATCGAGAATCATTTTCAAAACGGGCGGACGGTAGAGCGGAAGGATACGGAGGATGAAGACGGCTATTTCTTCGCGAAAACGGGCACCGCACTACACAAGATCCTGCTTGCCGAGATCCTCTATTTTGAAAGCCAAAAGGAGTATGTGAAGATCGTCACCGCCAAATTCGAGATCCTGACCTATCGCCGGCTAAAAGATATTGAAGCCCAGTTGAAGCCGCCATTCATCAGGGTGCACCATTCATTTATCGTCAATATCAGGCAGCTGAGCAAGATACAAGGCGGTTTTGTCTACATCGGGGAAAAACAAATTCCTATCAGCGATAAATTCCGGGACGAATTGATGGCTATTATCCAAAAAAAGACTTTTTGACCCCGGTTCGGCCTATTTTTGATCATGGCTTCTATCACCATCATTGGACCGGGTGCTATCGGCGGTACGGTAGCGGCGTGGCTGGCACAGGACAAGGCGAACGAGATCAGCCTCTGCGTAAGAACACCCTTTGCGCGATTAAGCGTAGAGACGCCGGATGGCCGGCTCGAGGCGACGCCCAGACTCTTCACCTCGCCGCAGGAGCCCGTGGTGGCGGATTGGGTATTGATCGCCACAAAGACGTATGATGTAACAGGCACCGCCGCCTGGTTTCCCAAACTCATCGGCCCACAAACGCGTGTAGCCATATTACAAAATGGCGTAGAGCACATCGAACGCTTTTCGCCTTATATGGATCCCGGCAGGCTCGTTCCCGTGGTCGTCGATCTTCCCGCCGAACGAAAAGAACCTGGGTGCATCCGGCAGCGGGGTAAGGGATTTTTTTTCGTTCCACACGGGGATAATGGCCGCGATTTTGTCCGGCTTTTTGCTCATACTCCGATCATGGTCAACACGATCACGGACTTCAGATCGAGGGCCTGGCGAAAACTCGCGTTAAACGCCACCGGCGCGGTGTCCGCCGTCCTGCTCAAATCGGTGGATATCACAAGGCACCCGGAGATCGAAGAGCTCTACCGGCAGCTCATCAGGGAGTGCGTCCGCGTCGGCCGTGCGGAAGGCGCCGTGCTGGAGGAAACGCTTGAAGATGAGATCATAGCGGGCAGCCGGAAAAGCCCGGCGGATTCAATTAACTCTCTGCATGCCGACCGGCTCGCGGGACGACCCATGGAGATAGATGCCCGCAACGGGGCGATCGTACGTTTCGGCCGCAGGCATGGGATCGAAACCCCTATGAACCGGCTGATGGTGGCCTTGCTGAAGGCCGGCTAAGCGGATGCTCATACCTGACTTGCGCCCGGATTCGGCGCCCGCCACGTCCGGGCATTCGATTTGCAGTCTCGGGTTATGCCCTGCTTAAAAATTGCATGCTTCCTGGTTATCGCTCTTTCCTGGATATGCCTGCCGGTCCCGGCACAGACCGACGTGCTGATGAACCGCTATGATCTCCAGCTCACGGGAGCCAACTTGACCGAGACCACACTCAATACAACGAATGTCAACACCCGCCAATTCGGGAAGCTCTGGTCGTATCCGGTAGGCGGGCAAGTATATGCGCAACCGTTGTATGTTTCCGGCGTAACAATACCGGGAGCGGGGATCAGGAATGTCGTCTACATCGTGGATATGCACAATGATATCTATGCCTTCGATGCCGATGATCCGGGTTTGTCGAACAGCCCTTATTGGATGCAAAGCCTCGGGCACTCCGTTCCCCTTCCCAATCCTCAGATAGGCTATCCCGGCTACCCGGATATAAAAATCGAGGTCGGCATCATGAGCACCCCGGTGATCGACAAAAGCACGAACACCATCTATTTTGTTTCCAAATCGCAATACGGCTCCACGATAGCCGACAGTCTGCATGCCCTCGACCTCAGCACCGGCCAGCCCAAATTCGGCGGCTCCCAGGGCATAGCAGCTACCATTAACGGTTCGGGGGATGGCGGTTCGACCGTAAGTTTTTTGAGTCATACGCAGAATCAGCGCTGTGCTCTTCGGCTATTCAACGGCATCGTATATATCGCCTATGCCAGCTATGGCGATACGCCACCTTATCACGGCTGGATCTTCGGCTATGACGCCGGCAATCTTCACAAACAATCCATAGCGTTCAACCTGAACCCCAACACACAGTACGCCGGCATCTGGATGGCCGGCGCCGGTCCTTCCGTGGATTCGGCAGGTAATCTCTATGTGATCTCGGGAAACGGACTGCAGGGGACCCGGGACCTCGGCGAGTCGTTCCTGAAGCTGACGCCCGATGTGGCCCATGGAACGCTCGAGGTCGCTGACTATTTTACCCCATACAGCAAGGCATTCCTGGATTCGAGCGATGATGACCTGGGAAGCGCCGGGGCCCTTTTGATCCCCAATTCTCATATGATAGTCAGCGCAGGCAAAGAGGGGCTCATCTACCTTGTCGACGAAAATAGCATGGGGCAATATCATGCGGGTACCGACAACTCCGCCGATCAGGTGCTGCAAGAGATCGAAGCCTTTCCCGGACAGCTCATGGGCACGCCGGTATTCTGGGCGGATAGTGCCGGCAACCCCAATACGGCCCTCACCTATTGGTGGTCGCAGAGTGATGTCCTGAAAGCTTTTCGCATCGACATCGCCCACCGGCAGCTCAACCCGGTACCGTACGCCCGGGGACCAGCATCCGAACAGCCTCAGCTGCAGAACGGCATCCTGAGTCTCTCGGCCAATGGTAATGCGACCGGCAGCGGTATCCTATGGGCCAGCTTTACCCTTGCGACCGACAGTCTTGCGAAAGCGGGCGGTACACTTGCTGCCTATAATGCCAATACCCTGAACGAGATCTGGAACTCCGGCAAGATGGCCGTTCGCGATTCCGTGGGCAGCTTTGCCAAATTCGTACCGCCAATGGTGACGAATGGAAAGGTATACCTGGCGACCTTTTCCGGTACGGTAAACGTCTATGGCCTGTTGGCTGCGGTTCCCGCGGTTTATGGATCGTTTACAGCTACCCGGGAGGACTCGATAGGGCACCTGCAATGGACTACCACCAATGAGAACGATATCACCGTCTTCAATGTCCTGCGCAGTCTCGACAGCATCCACTTTAGCCCTATTGGCGCCGTTCCGGGAAATGGAAATTCCAGCGTCATGCAGAACTACTCGTTCGACGATCTTAAGCCGCTTACCGGTGTCAACTATTACCGCCTGCAGGAGGTTGACGCGAACGGCGGAACGGGGTATTCACCCATCGTCTCCGTGGATATAGATCTTAGCGGGAAGATCTACATGCAGGTCTTTCCGAATCCCGCGCATAACGAGGTGACCGTGATCTATAACGGCTTGAATACGGGCGATAACATCGGCCTCGAAATGTACAATTCGGGTGGGTCCCTGGTCTACCGGCAAGAGGTGATCGCCGACGGATCGGGCCGCGTCACGATCTGGCGCTCGCCATCGATGTGCCCGGGAGTCTATTATCTCGTCGTTACCCTGCCCTCCGGTGAGAAACATCAGCTACCCCTGATCTGGGGTAGCTGACACCAGCCCCCGCTGGCTGTCACAAACCGGGAATAAGTTTCGTAAGAAATTGGCAATCAGCCATAAGCGGCCGGTGTGTACCACATAGACGCATTTGTCGTAACTTTAAAATAATAAATTATTAGTCCATGACTAATAAACTAATATTATGGATACCAGTTGTTGGTGTGTTTGTCTGTCTGGTGAATTGGGATAAAGAAAATGGAATGGGCGCATTCTGGGCCTATTATCAAGCATTCACGCTCATTCTGTTAATTTGGGTTATCGCATTTCTTCAATACGGGTAGTGGCCGTTACATCTAACAAACCCACCTGTCGCGTTTAGATCCCGGATCCGTTCGGGAAGGGAAAGTTTTATTTGTCCAATGCCCCTGTCTTTCGGTAGCCTCCGGCGATCATCAATGCAATCCCACAATAAGCAAGTGCTATCAACCCGCTGACAATCTCACCCCCATTGACGGCAATGGGAGCAGCCGTCGCCTTTGGAATATGGACGATGATAACCCAGATAAAGATCATCGTCCCGAGAAGAGACGCAAACAGGCGGACCCTGATCCTCAGCAGGATCGCAAGCCCTGAGCCAAGCAGACAGGTGCCGGTGAAATAGAGCCAGAATAGTTTATAGCCCACCCATGACGGCATATAGGCGGTTGCCTCGTGTGCATACAGGTAATGGTCGACCCCAAAGCTGATGATGGTCAGGGCAAAGAGCAGACACCCCAACTTGCGCCCGCCAACTACCAATGCGCCACCGGCCAGTGCCAGTTCCTTAGCCGAATTCTCCCAGGCGCCAAAATGCATATAAATGGTGGGTGTCGATAATTCATAAGGGATAAAGTAAAGGCAAAAGATCAAAAGCAACACCGCGCCTAACAAAAGGGACACAGGCATCAATTTTCTTCCCCACACGATCCACGCGCCCGCCACAAACAGCAGGGCTCCGCATAGATAGATCACTATGACGTGATCGGTTAACCACACATGCCTGGGCGGGATGAAATAGTAAGGGAAGTCGCGATAGTAAATGGTCAGCAATCCCGTAGCCGCCATCGCCAGGCCATAAAATATGCGCCCAATGTAAGTTAGAATGCCCATATTCTAAAATAGCAGAAAAATATTATATTTAGCCACTACGAGACATAAAAATATGAACGCAAAGCAAAAACAGTTGTCGGCGCAGCAAGCCAAAGAGCTACTCGGAATATTGCAGGCCCGCTTTGAAAAGAACAGGCATCTCCACCAGGGGCTCGAATGGGCCGGCGTACAGGCAAGGCTGGAAGCCCATGGCGGAAAACTCTGGTCACTTAACGAGATGGAAAGGTCCGGCGGCGAACCGGATGTCGTCGGCCACGATAAGGTCACCGATGAATACATTTTCTATGATTGCGCGCCGGAAAGCCCAAAGGGCCGCAGAAGCCTGTGTTACGACCGCAAGGCACTGGATGCAAGAAAAGAGAACAAGCCACAAGACAGTGCAATGGACATGGCGGCGGCTATGGGTATCGAACTCTTAACCGAAGCGGAGTACCGCGACCTGCAGAGTCGGGCGCATTTCGACCAGAAAACTTCCAGCTGGTTGAAAACACCCGCGGATATCCGGAAACCCGGCGGCGCCATCTTCGGCGATTTTCGTTACGGAACTGTCTTCATTTATCACAACGGCGCGGATTCCTACTATGCCGCGAGGGGTTTCCGCGGTGCGTTGAGAGTGTGACCGCGCACGAGGCGTTACACCATCATCCCACCCGACGCTTCGATCCGCTGGGCATTCACCCAACGTGCATCCTCCGTACACAGAAAAGCCACCACGCCGCCGATATCTTCGGCTACACCCGGCCGGCCCAAAGCCGTGACGCTGCTGACCATTTTCTGCAGGGACTCGTCATTCCTGAGATGCCCGTTCCCAAAGTCCGTCATCACAGCTCCGGGGGCGACCACATTGGCCCTGATCCCACGGGATCCAAGCTCCTTCGCCAGGTAACGGGTAAACGTCTCTACCGCACTCTTCATCGACGCATAGGCCGACGAACCGGGAACCGAGACGCGCGTCAGTCCGGAAGACACGTTGACAATACCACCACCGTCGTTCATCAGCGGGAGGAGCTTTTGCGTTAAAAAATAAACCCCTTTGAAGTGCACATTCAACAGATCGTCAAAAAAGGCCTCCGTCGCTTCATTGATCGGGCTATAACCGCCCTGCCCCGCGTTATTCACCAGGAAATCGAAATGACCAGCCCCAAAGTGTTCGCTCAATATCGCCCCAAGCCGGTCCACAAAGTTACCAAAGCCGGATATCGCACCCGTGTCGAGTTGCAGCGCCGCCGCCTTTTGGCCGGAAGCCTCGATCTGGTTGACTACGCGCCCGGCATCCTCCGCCCGGTTGTTATACGTAATAATGACGTCCAGGCCCTTGCCGGCAAGCCGCAGTGCCATATCCTTGCCCAGTCCGCGGCTCCCGCCGGTGACCAGGGCTATTTTGTTTTTTGTTTCCATTGTCCTTTCTTTTCTGCAAAGCTAGATCGCAAAGACAGGACCCTGGTTGCGGTAATCAAAGAGTTATTTGCGAAAATCAAATAATGCGACACCTCGCGACACCCAATAAAAAAACCCACCGCAAAAACGGTGGGCTTTTCAATGATTTAACCGGGGGGGTGTACCAGTCCGTCCGGTCCTGCAAATTCTAGTGTGTGTCCTGATACAAGCGGAAATACAGTGCCTTTCTCAGGGAGATGTAGCCCTGGCGGAGATCCTGTTCTGCCTGTCCTTTGTGACCACCGAAGTCATCCGGGGCATCATGCAGCGCCTGCAGCGATCTTTCGACGTCGTGCATGGCACGGGCAATGTTGGGATGTTTTTGCTCCTCGGCTCTCATCAGGTTGGCTTCGGCAGGAGCCGGGGGCCGGTTGCCGATGATGACATCGATAGAGATCCTGGGAGGCTGGGCATGACCAATGGTAGCGAACGCCATTAAGAGGCAAGAGAAAACGAGGACTTTTTTCATACTTTTTAAGTTGTTAATGAAATTGAATTTTGGTTCGACAAAATTTTCCATTAATGGTTTAATGCCAGGTCAAATTTATCCGTTTGTTCCAGGTAAGCGAAGACCCCGCCATTGCGGTCTTTAAGCCTCGCCCTTCTCCTGACGGTACGTACCATCCACCGGATCATGGATGAGCTGCTCGCAAGGGACATCGAGCTGCGTCAGAAGGCGCCGCCGTAAAAGATTTGATCAGAAATATCCCATCTGCGGCACATAGCCCATCCGGAAAGCATTTACCGTCGATCGCGGTGTGATCACCCTTAGCTCCGCGTCGTTCGCGGATCGCACCGGCTCCCCATAACCAAACGGCGACCAGGGAAAAAGCGATCCGTCGACCACGAGATGTGCCGCATCTTCATACGACACAAAGACCCCATTCGGCAATTCCGCCACGCGGGCGAAATAAGGAGCTGCAGGGCCGGTCCGCTCGCCATGAAGCACCGCGTCGATCTCGTCGATAGGCGTTTTCTCACTAAAGTTGAAGGAAGGATTTCCTTTTACCCAGCATTGCCGGAAATGATTGGCGGCTTCCCGCCGGCATTCAAAACATGGCCGGTGCCCCGCCGAAAAGGCCGTAACCTCATCCAGGAAAAAAAGTTCCGTATACCGCTTTGGCGTCATTACGGTCCGGCGACGTCCCTTGAATTCCAGCACACAGATCAGCCACGCCTTTAACCGGAAAGGACGAACGATCTGCCGGCGCTCATCATGCAACAACCCGCGATTGCCCATCCAGGCGCCGCGTGCCGGCGTCCGGATAAGTTGGCCAGATGGGTCGACCCTGTTCTGAAGCATCCTTAAAGGTAGGACAAAACACTCATCGCCTTAGCGATGACGACCGTGACAGTAACGACGAGGACGACGGCGTAGCCGCAACCATCGACCGCGTGGCCGCAAATCGCAGCGCCTCGCTAAGCGTCTTGTTATACAAAAGCGGAACCAGGGATAAGGTTTCCTCGATATCCTTTTTGAACCTCAAGCTGGCATCCGCACTCAACTTATCCAGGAAATAGTCGATATACCCAATGGTCTCCCTGGAGATGATCAGCTCGTCGTTCTGCAGATGCCGCACCAGGTGTTGCGTGAGCACCAGGAGTCCGTCCCTGACCTCCTTGTGCGCGGTCAGCCGGTAAGCGAATTCCGGCGTATGCCGCTTGGCCAGCGTCCACCAGTCGTCGAGATAGGTCTCTTTCAGCATCCGTTTCTTATCCCGGAAGTCCCGCATGAGATCGAGGAGGAAACTCAGGCTCGGAACGAGGGGCCGCCTCTTTTTTTCGGGGACAGGAGTGAAGTTGAAAAAAGGATCCAATAACGCCGCGCTGGTAGAAGCCGGACATTCGTCGGCCAGTGTCACGTTCCCATTAAAGGTCCATACGTCGGCAATCGTGAGGGCAAACGGCTTGGTGTCGGCGCTGCTGTTGAAGTCGTCCTGCGTCCAGGTCTGAAATGCCATGCCGATCTCCGTGTCCTCGCCGCTCCACGCCCAGAGGTTCTCCCAAAAGCTTTGCGCATTCTTCACCGCCGCGGCAACCTTGCCTTTGAAATCATAGCCGTTGATGGCATTCCCGATATCGCTTTGTGTAGGCGCCTGCTGCGTTTCGATGGCGCTGGCGACCAGGCCGTCGAGGACCGTTTGCACCCCGGTATTCAGCGCCGCATGTCCCGCCGCAATGCCATGAGCCGTCACATGCCCGCCATCGTTCATCAAAATGGCGGCGACGCCGAACATAGCCGGCAGGATGGTAGAACCTATCTCGATTGTCGTTACGGAGCTGCTGTAGCTGTTCAATGCATCGGGGACGGGTATCATCGTCCCCGGGGACATGCCCGGGACACCCAGATCCCGGTGGTCTCCGGTGGAAAAAAAGCACGTTGCCCCCGGTAGGCTATCCTGATCGATCTTGAAGAATACCGCCCAGAGGAACGGCGAGCGCCCGGGACCTTTAGACGACAGGTTCAGTGTGTCGAGCGATAAGAAAACGCCCTGTGTGCTCATGATCGTTGTTTTCCTTTTTATCGGAATACCACGAAGCGGGTAAACAATTTTTGCCCTTATCTTTCGGGTAAAAATGACCCTGGCATGAAAATACCAAAACGCCTTAGTCTCGCCCTGGTTCTCCTGGTGACGCTCGGAAACGATCCCGCGCTGCTGGCTCAAAAACCGGCCGCCGACAAACGCCCCAATATCATCTTTATCCTTACCGATGATCTGGGCTATTCCGACCTGGGCTGCTATGGCCATCCGGTGATTCAAACGCCTTTCCTGGACAGCCTGTCGCGGGTGGGGGTCCGTGCCACCAACTACGTCGTCACCAGCCCCTCCTGTTCCCCTTCCCGGGCCTCCCTGCTCACCGGGCGCTACGCTACCCGGATGAACATCCCCGATCCCCTGGGGCCGGGTTCGCCGCTGGGTATTCCGGACCAGGAAGTCACCATCGCCGAGATGCTCAAAGCTGCAGGATATAAAACGGCTATGATCGGCAAATGGCATCTGGGCGACAAAGAGGATTTTATGTATCCCACCGCCCAGGGATTCGATTCCTACTATGGCATGCTTTACAGCCATGATTTTCGGGAACCATATGTGCAGACGGACACGGTCATCAAGATCTATCGGAACCGTACCCCGGAAGTCTACCGGCCTGCCGATTCCAATCTTACACATCTTTATACGGAAGAAGCCATCCGGTACGTGAAAGCACAAAAAAATGGCCCGTGGATCGAATTCCCTTCCCGGATGAGCGCCGATGGCGTTACCAAGCCGTGGCATGCCGGCACCGCGGGTATGTTCCGCGGCAGTAAATTCGACAGCTACGAAGGGGGAATCCGCGAGCCTTTCATCCTCTACTGGAAAGGCCACACCATTAAAGGGGACCTCCGCAACCCGATAAGCTGCCTGGACATACTGCCGACTTTTGCACAATGGGCCCATGCACCCCTGCCAAAGGGCCGAACCCTCGACGGCCAGGATATCGCCGACCTCCTCACGGGGAAGGCTTCTCCCAGGAACTACGTACATCGTCCCATTTATATCGTGAACCATGGTAAGCTGGAAGCAGTCCGTGCGGGTGACTGGAAATACCGGGATGTCTCCGCTCCACAGCTCTTCAACATTTCCTGGGATCCCAGCGAACGGGCCTCCATCCTCGACCAATATCCCGACAAAGCAAGAGAACTAAAAGCCCTCTTCGATGCCTTCGACGGCCAAAAGGAAAACTGAGGGCTTGTTAACCGCCCCTTAACAACCGGCGGGGGTAACTTTGAAAAAAGAACCCATAATCACTAAGAAAGGAGTTATTGTAGCGCTTGCATTCGTGCTCCCGCTATTTTTATGCGCACAGGTCAAGAAGGTACGATCAGGCAGAACGGCCAGCGATAGCAGTTATCAGGATACCACCGGCACCGGCAGGCGGGTGCGGCAAATCGATATTACCGACGTCGTCAAAGGTATATTCAGACACAAACGTCCGCCAAAACCAAAGGTCGATGACTCGTTGATCGTAAAACCCACCTTTTCGGCCCTGCCGGCCATCGGTTATACGCTGACCACCAAGACTGCCGGCACCATCTCCGGCAATATGGCCTTCCGGACCGACTCCACTACCAAGCTGTCCACCATTACCGCCAGCGCCGCCTATACACAGAACAAACAATTCACTGTGCCCGTCGAATCCAATATCTGGACACACAACAGCAAATTCAATCTGCTGGGCGACTTCCGTTTCTATAAATACCCGCAATACACCTATGGCCTCGGTTCCAACTCGGATATCGAAGATCAGGAGCTGCTCGACTATTATTTTTTCCGTATTGCCGAAGTCGTGCAAACCCATATCGTTTCCAACTTCTTTGCCGGTATCGGCTATATGATGGAATTACAATGGGACATCGACGACAAGGGGCTGCCCAATGGCAAGGTTTCCGACTATCAAAAATACGATTCCATCAACCGGACGCTGGCTTCGGGCTTTATCATCAATGGTATCTACGACAGCCGTGACAATTCCATCAATCCGTCCCGCGGCTTCTATTCGGGTGTTCAGTTCCGTAGTAGCCTCATCGCTTTGGGCAGCGACCGTAACTGGTCGTCGGTGATCATCGACACCCGGAAATATTTCAAGCTGCCCGAAGGCTCCCGAAATATCCTCGCCTTGTGGAGTTACGACTGGCTCATTCTCCATGGAAAGCCGCCTTACCTGGACCTGCCCAGCACCACCTGGGACGTCTATTCCAACACAGGCCGTGGTTATATTCAGGGAAGGTTCAGGGGGGCACAGATGGTCTACCTGGAATCGGAATACCGGATGGTCCTTACTGCCAATGGTTTACTCGGCGCCGTGGTCTTCGTCAATGCGGAGTCCCTCTCCGGCGCACCCGGCACCCGTCTGCAAAGCATACAACCCGGCTGGGGCGGCGGCCTCCGGATAAAACTCAATAAAAAATCCCAAACCAACCTCGATCTGGACTATGGATTCGGAGCGCAAGGTTCGAACGGAATATTCATTAATATTGCCGAAGCGTTCTAATTTAGTCCATCATGAAATATTCCATCCGTTTAACCTGTTTCTTCTTCCTCTTCGCGGCATGCAAGGTCAACCCCTACAAGGCAACCAACAAACAGTATAAGACCCAGGCCCGGAATTATGCCCGCGAGATCCGCGAGACACCGCTGACTACCAGCATCGACTCGGTTCCCAATCCGCCTTACTGGGTGGGCACCACGAACTTCGATCTGCGCAAGCCCAACTTCGTGATCATCCATCATACTGCTCAGAACAGCTGCCCGCAGACGCTCACGACCTTCACCACCGTCCGTACCAAGGTCAGCGCCCATTATGTCATCTGCCGCGACGGCACCGTCCACCATATGCTCAACGACTACCTCCGCGCCTGGCAGGCAGGGGTCAGCCGTTGGGGTAATGTGACCGACGTCAACTCGATCTCCATCGGCATCGAGCTGGACAACAACGGCTTCGAACCCTTCCCCGATGCCCAGATCAGCAGCCTCCTGCATCTGCTGGCCCAGCTCAAGGCCAGTTATAGAATACCCACCGCCAATTTCATCGGCCACGGCGATATCGCTCCGACCCGCAAAGACGACCCCAGCGCTTTCTTTCCCTGGAAGCTCCTCGCAGATAATGGCTTCGGTCTTTGGTATGGCGATACCACCAATATCCCCGTCCCCGCAGGATTCAGCAGTGTCACCGCCTTGCGCATCGTCGGCTACGACGTCCGCGACAGCAGCGCGGCGGCCCTGGCCTTCAAACGTCACTTCGAACAGGACACCACCCGCAGCTGGACCCCCGCCGACCAGAAAGTGTTGTACCGCCTTTATCAGCAATATATGTAAGGCGCCATGCCACCCGGCCTTCTGATCAAAAACTCCGATATTTGAAAAAAATAACCATGAAAGCGGCAGTTTTACATCAGCTTGGACAAGCCCCGAAATACGAAGACTTCCCCGATCCGGTCCCGCAAAACGACAACCAGGTGGTCATCACCATGAAAGCGGCATCCATCAAAAACCTCGACAAAGGACGCGCCAGCGGCGCACACTATGCACCGCATACGAAATTCCCCGATGTCGTGGGTGTGGACGGAGTAGGGGTCCTTCCCGATGGCAAACGCGTCTACGCCATGGGGTTCACCGGTATGATAGCGGAAAAAGCCCTCGCCGATAAGAACAGGCTGGTTATGGTGCCGGACGGCATCGACGACGTTACCGCCGCAGCCCTGCCAAACGCCATCCTCGGCGCGGCCCTGGCTCTAAAATACCGTGCTGCCATCAGTCCCGGAAAGGTCGTGCTGGTCAACGGCGCCACGGGCGTCACGGGCAAGATCGCCGTCCAGCTGGCCAAATATTACGGCGCCTCGCGGGTGATCGCTACCGGTAGGAACCCGGCCTCCCTGAAACACCTCACGGAGAAGCTGGGGGCCGACGAGGCGATATCCCTTTCCCAGGATCAGGCGACATTCGTGCCGGCCCTGAAGGCGATCCACGAAAAGACACCCATCGATATCGTCATCGACTACATCTGGGGCACATCCGTAGAATGGATCCTCCATGCGCTAAAAGGCGGCGGCATGCATATTAAGTATCATCCCATCCGCATAGTCACTGTCGGCAACATGTCCGGGGATAATATGAACCTGGGTTCCGCACAGTTGCGCAGTTCGGCCATCGAGATCGTAGGCTCGGGTTTCGGCAGCCTACCCCCCGAAGCGTTTGCAACAATGAATACCGAAATCATCCCCGAGCTCATGAAGCTCGCCGCCGCCGGGGGGCTCCACATCGACACCCACGCCGTTCCACTCAAGGAGGTCGGGCAGGCCTGGCACAGCCATGTAGACCCCGGCACCCGGATCGTCGTGACCATGTAGGCCTGAACCGCCGATGTGGAAATCTTTTATGCACAAACGGCCGCGCTAATGCTGTTGAAAGTCAATTTCTTCGGCTTCGTGCGGTCGTTTTTTTAGATCGCTTTGTCGTTTTTTGGAGGGGGGTAGTTGCAAATTTCCCGTTCGCGGATTATCTTAGCCGCTGATGAAGTCCTTCCTATCGTAATTCCCACCACACGAAGAGTCAAATCCCTTGAAATACCATGGTTATCATCGTATTTCTTCATGCAAATTCAGACTCTATGTTACAAGCAAAAGAACTTCGCTACGGGAACAAAGTATTCAACAAAAAAGGCGAGGTGATCACGGTCCAGCAAATTCACTCCCACTCCATCGTATACGATACGGCGATCAATGTGAGCAGACGGCATTTGTCCAAGGCCAGCGGTTTTTATGATGTGGCTTATACCACCGAGGTGCTCGAGGTCGTGAAAGAGGCCGCGATGCAGGAGATCGAACCCATCACGCTGACGCCAAAGGTCCTCGAAAGCTGCGGTTTCCGCAATTTCGTCCGTGATGAATGGATCCTTACTTACGGCAATACACACACGGATTTTGAATTCCGTGAGGACGGGTTGCGCCTTCGTCATAACACGACTGCCCGCGTACCCATCAAATACCTGCATCAGCTGCAGAACTTCTTCTACGCCATGGCCGGTGAAGAGCTCGATGTAAACCTCTAAAATAAAAAAAACTGCCACTCGAATGGGTGGCAGTTTTTTAATGCCTCGGCGGCATTTCAATTTTTCCAGGCAACCTTACTTCACATTCTTGCTCACGATCTTTGCAAGATCGAACATGGATACCTGATCTTTTCCGCCGAATACAACTTTCAGCTTGCTATCGGCATTGATCATGCGCTTGTTCTTCTTATCCTGCAGGTTGTTCTTTTTGATGTAATCCCAGATCTTCTTGACGATCTCCGTTCTCGGAAGAGGCTTGTTGCCGATGACCTCGGCAAGTACCGGGCTCGGATTGAGAGGCGTCATGAAGGCTGCATTGGGTGTACGCTTTGCTGCTTTCTTCGCAACCTTTTTAGCCGCTTTTTTCGGCGCTTTAGCAGGCGCTTTTTTTGCTGCTTTTTTGGCTGCTTTCTTCGCAGCCTTCTTGATAGCTTTTGCCATGATTTATTTCTTTTTTAATGGGTTAATGAAATAAATGTACAGATTTTAATTTTTCTGTATGCATAATTTTTCAAATTTCCTTCGAAGAAACGCTTTTTTGCGCGATTTTTGGGAATGCGCATCTATCTCCGGCGTTTTTGCAGGCTCCTGCTGCCTGTGGGCATCTTCCTCGCTCCCAACTGTTTCGGGCAGGTGTCCGATACGCTTTATTCGCCGGCCGGCCGGATCCGCTTCACCTTTCAGCTCACCGATAGCAGCCCCGTCTATAGCGTCTGGTACGCCAATACTCCCCTGATCGTTGCCTCACCGCTGACCCTCGTCTTCAACGGATCGGCAGGTGGAGCACAAGGATCGGCCAGTGAAGCGCGCGGATCGGCCAGGCGGTCCGGCGATACCCCTTCGGTGATCGGCCCCGGCTTGCAGCTACTCACACCCATTCACCGCCAGGGCCGGGATGAATATACGCTCCCCATAGGTAAGAACAGCAGCGTGCACGATCGATTTAATGAATCAATGTTT
>DASYZH010000187.1:0-11283 GCA_035946435.1 Puia sp.
CGTGTCGAACCGCTGCGCATAGGTATAATGTTGTATCTCGCCGCCGGTGGTAACTTTGAATTGATCTGCTACGCGCCAGGTGAGCTCGGAGCGGGCCTGCACCCGCTCGTCGTGCTTGTTGAAGAGGGTGTCGCTCCAGCGGATATGATCCTGGTTGACGCTGTAGCCCACGGCCGTGAATAACCGAAGCTTGCTGGTGAGCGGCGTTTTGTAGGAGGAATTGAAAGCCAGATTTTCGTTGTGCAAACCAAAAGGGATCGTTATCGCAGGGTCGTTGGGATCGGGTACGATCGTCCCGCTGTTGCCGAGGCCATAGTTGACGCTCATTTTGAAAAGGCCGTCGTTGTTTGTCTTACTGATCCATCGCGCGGAAAGGTTGGTGTTCTCCGGTTTTTGGTAAAAGTCGAAATTCGTCTTCGATAATGCATAATAGGGGCCAAAATTGGTATAGGTGCCGCTGTACTCGAGGCCGTTGTTGTCCATCTTTTGCGAGCCGGCGAACATCAGGCCGGCGATGTTGGCGCCCACGGAATAAGTGGTCTTCTCCGGCAGATCGGTGGATTGGAGATCCAATACGGAAGACAGCGCCTGCCCGTATTTCGCCGAGTACCCGCCGGTGCTAAAGGACATGCCTTTGACCTGAAAGGAATTGAACCGGCTGCGTTGCCCGACACCCGGGACGGCGCTGTAAAAGGGATCCTGAACCGTGGTGCCATCCAGGATCATCATCGTTTCGGTGGCATCGCCGCCGCGTACGAAAAGGCCGGACTGATCGCCGCCGTTGCGCTGCACACCGGGAAAATTCTGAAAGGCGCCTACGATATCGCCGGTGGAGCTGGCGTTCGAGAGGACATCCACGGGTTTTACGATGCTTAGCAACCGGTCGTTGGTGGCTTCGATGGTGCCCGCGGTGATGACGACCGTGCTCAGCTGGTTCTCTACCGGCCTTAGCCTGAAGGTTAGCGGGTGCTTGTAATCCTCGATGACCAGCGGGTATTCGGTCTCTTTCCATCCGACGGCGGAAAGGACCAGCACCTGTGGGCCTTTTAGCCTGGTGGTTATGGAGAAAACGCCGCTGGAGTCGGCCGTGCCCGCATCGGTGGAGCCCTTGAAGTAGGCGGAGGCATAAGGAAGCGGCTGTCCTTTTTCATTAGTGACGGTACCCGTAACCGTCGTTTGCGTGCTGACCGTGGTAGCCGTTTGGGCATACAGGGGGCCGCCAACAAGACACAAACTAGTTTGTGATACAAACCAAACAAGCAAAAAAATTTTCCGTGTCATAAGTTTAAATATTTTTTGATGTCGACAACGTATTTTTCAAAGGCGGCCTTCCCTTTGGGGGTCAGCTTGCAGATGGTGTGCGGGTAATTGCCTTTGAATGTCTTTATGATCTCGATGTAGCCCACTTCGTTCAATTTTTTTATCTGGTGACTCAGGTTACCCTGGGTGGTTTGGGTCGTTTCCATGAGAAAGTTAAAATCCGCCTGTTTCATCCTGATCAGCGTTGAAACAACCGCCAGCCGCACGGGGGTATTTAAAACAGGATCCAGTTCGTTGTACATCGCGCTTCGATTAATCCTTTGAATATTTCAATAAATAGCCGGGGATAAGGTATCCTGCGATCACAGCGAAGCCTTGTAGAAGCGAGGCATAGCCGGCGGCAATGAAAATGCTCGCCACGGTAAAAGCCAGGAAGATGACCCCGCCGATCGTAAGCGGCCGGAAACGCAGCACCAGCCCGGAAACGAGTGTGCCGATGCCGCCGATCAACATAGTATAGGTAAAGGGGAGATTGCCTTTGACGACATTGATGAACACCACCAGAATAAAGCTTACGCCCAGTACAAGCCAAAGTTTTTTCAGATAATAGCCCAGATAGGTTTCCGCAGATCGGGATCTCCTGCCATAGTAAACCAGGGTGAGGATAATGCCAATGGTCGCCAGTACCGGAAAAGGCAGGAAATACAACTTGAAGGTCGTATAGGTATGCAGGAGGAAGAATAGAATGCTGGCGCTGGCGATCAGCCAACCCCACAATAAAAAGAGGTAGCCATGCTCCTTGATATTCTCTTTGGTCTTGCCGATGACCTGCATGATCAGCTGGAGACTTTCGGATGGCTTCATTTCATTTTCGAGCGCTTCCATGGTCAAAATGTTTGAATGATGATGTAAAGGTACATCTAGTTTGCAATATAAACCAAATTTATTTTTCCACCCTGGAGTTGTTGTATGTTCCCGTACATCCCCTGTATCGAAGGCGAACAGTCACCACGGCCTGACGCGACGCTAATATTATGACTAGCAATCGTCCACCATTATGGCATAAGCTTGGCTGCTGGAAAAGCATGCTCAGGAACTATATTGTCACCGCGTTTCGGAACCTTGTCCGGAACAAGACCTATTCGATAATCAATATTGCCGGCCTCGCCGTTGGCATAGCCATCTTTCTTTTGATAGCGCAGTACGTGCATTTCGAAAAAAGCTACGAGGATTTTATTCCCGGGAGGGACAATATTTACAGGGTATCGCTGGAGCGATGGCGGAACAATCAGCTGGTCCTTGCCAGCGCCGAGAACTACCCCGCCGTTGGACCGGCTATGCGGCATGATCTTCCCGAAGTCATGGATTATGCCCGGTTGTATTTTCTTGGCTACAAGAACAACGTAATGATCACCAACGAGCAGGCAAACCCCTCTCCCATCGTCTTAAAACAGCGCCTGTTCTTTTACGCGGATTCCTCCTTCCTGCCCATGATGGGTTATCCCATGCTGCGGGGCGACGCACGCCAGGCACTGGCGCAGCCTTTTACCGCAGTGCTCTCCGAAACCTGTGCGCGATCGTATTTTGGCAATGCCGATCCCATAGGCCAGGCACTGCATATGCACGATGATGATTTCAATGACGAGCTGGTAACCGTCACCGGGGTATTCAAGGACCTCCCCGCCAATACACATCTGAAATTTGATGTGCTGTTCTCTTATAGGACCCTTTTGGGCCGCAAGCACCAGGGCAATCCTGCGGCCCGCTTCGAACAAAGCTGGCAGAGAGCCGATATGTATACATTCGTACGGCTCAAGCCCGGAACCGATGTGAAGGCCACACAGACCAAGTTGGCCACAATGATGGGGAGATACAAGCCGGGGCTCGAAGCCACGCACGAAAAGGAGCTGCTCGGGTTACAGCCGCTGGCGTCCATCCATCTGCACTCCGACCTGGCAGAGGAACCGGAGATCAACGGGAATGCCGATATGGTCTTTTTCCTGGGCCTCATCGGCATTTTTGTTCTCTTTATCGCCTGGATCAATTTTATAAATCTCTCCACGGCCAGGGCCATCACCCGCGCCAGGGAAGTGGGCGTACGGAAGGTCATCGGCGCTTCGAGGGGGCAGCTGGTCGCCCGTTTTATGGCCGAAGCCGCATTGACCAACCTCTTTGCCCTTGTGATTGCCTATATCCTGGTATACCTGATCTTGCCAGGTTTCAATGCAATCTCGGGCCTCTCACTGGATCATGCGTATCTGATACAGCCCTGGTTCTTCGCACTGATCTCCGTGATCGGTGTTGCCGGCACCTTTTTCTCGGGATTCTATCCTTCCTGGGTTTTATCTTCCTTCCGGCCCGCGGCTGTACTGAAAGGAACAACCAGGAAAGGCGGCGGCATCCGGCTGCGTCAGGGATTGGTAGTAGGCCAGTTCGTTGCTTCTTTTGCGCTGATAGCGGGTACGGTCATCGTTTACCGGCAATTGCACTACCTGTTGACCCAGCCGCTGGGCATGGATATCAACCAGGTGATCGTGATGGACCGGCCGGGCATCGCCCCGAGCGACCGAACGGAATGGGCCCGATTTGCCGGGGAGATCGACCTTTTCCGCAATGAGCTGAAAAAACATCCGGAGATCCTTGGCGTATCCAATTCCACCAGCGTCCCCGGCATGCTGCGGGAATGGAAAGAGACCATCAGGCCCCTCAGCGGCTCTTCCCGCGATTCCATCGTCGCGATAAGTTGTAACATCGACTATGATTTTATCCCTACCTACAAGATGCGGCTGCTGGCCGGAAGAGGCTTCTCGCGGGATTACCCAAAAGACCCTGATACCTCCGTTGTCCTCACGGCTACGGCCGCCAGGCTGCTGGGGTTTCAAAAACCGGAAGATGCCGTGGGTAAAACCGTTGCCATCAACAGCTTCTCCATTTCCGGGATGCCTGATTATTTTCGCATCGTTGTGGGGGTGGTGAACGATTACCACCAGGTATCGCTCAAAAAGGCGATGGAGCCGGGTATATTCGAATGCGACAACTATGAGAGCGAATATTATTCGATCCGCATCCATACCGCCGACCTGCCGAAGACGATAGCGGATATCCGGCAGGCATGGACGACGGCCTTCCCCGGAAATCCATTCGAATATCGGTTCCTCGATGAATATTTTAACCGGCAATACACCAATGATCATAGATTTGGGGAGCTCTTTTCCGTTTTCGCAGCTCTCGCCATCCTGATCAGCTGTATGGGACTACTGGGATTATCCGCCTACATAGCCAGCCAGCGGATCAAGGAAGTAGGGATCCGCAGGGTGCTCGGCGCCACCGTAACCGGTATCACGCTGCTTTTGTCCCGGGATTTCCTGAAGCTGACGATCCTGGCGGTAGTGCTTTCTACACCGTTGACCTGGCTGATCATGTCCCGCTGGCTTGCGGATTATGCTTACCGCGTGAACATGCCGTGGTGGATCTTTGCCGGCGCAGGCTGCACCACCGTATTGATCGCCCTGGTTACAGTGAGCGTTCAGGCAGTTCGCGCCGCTTTGGCGAACCCGGCTGCCAGCTTACGGAGTGAAGGGTGACACGAACAAAGAATGGGGGACAAGTTCTTTGATGCTGTACGTTAGATGGCGGAAGGCCCGCCGGAGCCGGCATGCAGGTGCAGGCTTCAAACCAGCTTGTGCAATGCTATTCAAAAGATAGTATTGTAAACGACAAGACAAAAGGCACTTAAAAAGTGTCAGGTAAGCTGTCGGGAGACGAATGCAAATGAACCATTGAAGAGGCCTCGTTAGTAAATGAAGTGATGTCAAAACCGGCATTCTTCGCTTATGCCGGGATAAGTAAGGAAGGGACCTGTTTACTGACCTTGCGGCATCCGGGGTAAAGATGGCGTGAACCGACAGCAGGCTAATGTATGGAACGTGTGAAGCCATAAACAGGGATGTTAAGGGAAAAAGCACAAGGGGCGACAATCCCAAGGCTGAAATACCGAAGACCTGTTATGGCTCGGACCAGCCCGTAGTAGTGAGGAAGCTGCGTAACGGCAGTGGAGCGAAGGGGCTGGCATTGTCGGTTTGAACATAAGTAACAACTCCAAAAGAGGAAGAAGCCAGATGTTACAAACAACACGAAAGCCGTTTGAGATCCGGTTTGACCGGATCGTGGCGGCCTACAGGGCGGTGAAAGCCAATAAAGGGAGCCACGGAGTGGACGACGTATCGCTGGAAGCATACGAAGAAGACTTACAAGGCAATCTGTATAAGCTATGGAACCGTCTGAGTTCGGGGAGCTATTTTCCACAAGCAGTAAGGCAGGTGGAGATAGCGAAGAAGAGCGGCGGCAAGCGACCGCTGGGGATACCGACGGTATCGGACCGGGTAGCGCAGGCGGTAGTTAAGCGGGAGCTGGAGATCAAGCTGGAACCGATATTCCATGCGGACTCGTATGGATATCGACCGCACCGGAGCACGCAGGACGCGCTAAGGCAAACACGGGTCAGGTGCTGGAAGTACCAGTGGGTAGTAGACCTGGACATTCAATCGTTCTTTGAGGACATCCCGCATGAGCTGTTGATGAAGGCAGTAAGGAAGCACACCGACTGTAAATGGCACTTGCTGTATATAGAGAGGTGGCTTCAGGCGCCGGTGCAGCAGGCGGACGGGAGTCTAAAAAGAAAGGAGAAAGGGGTTCCGCAGGGCGGGGTAGCTTCACCGTTGTTGGCAAACCTGTTCCTGCATTATTGTTTTGACGAATGGATGAGCAGGAAGATAGGGCACTGTCCATTTGAGCGGTATGCGGATGATATCGTGCTGCACTGTAAGACACGAAAGCAGGCGATGTGGGTAAAACATCGGATAGAAGAGAGGTTCGGACAATGTGGCCTCAAGCTGCACCCTGTCAAGACCAAGCTGGTAGACTGCCGTACAGACGAGTCTTCCCGGGAGAGTAAGCACCAGGAATTTGATTTTTTGGGGCACACGTTCAGGAAGAGAGCGACCAGGAGCCGGGTAGGGCACTACTTTACGAGCTATCTTCCAGCGGTAAGCAAGCAGTCGATCAAAGGGATACGGGAGAAGCTAAAAGCGAGTGAAGCACTCAGCCGGGTCAACAACACGCTCAGCGACATAGCAACAGAGCTGAACCCCCAGATCAGGGGATGGTTCAACGGCTATGGCCAATTTTATGCCTCCGAACTCAAAAAGCAGCTACAATGTATAAATGGGAGGCTGCTACTGTGGGTCAGACGCAAGTACAAACGACTAAGGAATAGATGGAAGGCGCTGGCATGGTTGAGAACCATAGCTAAAGGCCAACCAGCCCTGTTTGAGCATTGGAGGCAGGGTGTCATTCCTTGTGTACGACAATGAAAAGCCGTATGACGGGAGACTGTCACGTACGGTTTTGTGAGAGCTTCAGGCTGAAATGCCTGTTTCTACTCGACTGACGTCGGAATAGCGTTAACTTTATAGGAATCAACCGGAGCAATGACCTACTTCCGCTTCAACGCGCATCCCCCGCATCCGCTGCTCGCCCCATATATAGCCAGGATATGGGTCTTCGAAAGCAGCGGCCGCCTTCCGGCGCAGGAAAGAAAGCTCATCGTCCCCAATACCCATCTCAAACTAACCCTCACCTTCCGCAACGGCATCGCCGCCTGCGTGGGCGCCAAAGCTTTCCTGCAACGGGAGAACACACTGACACTCACGGGCCTCATCGACACCCCGGTGATCTTGGACCCATCCGAAGATGCGAACACGGGCACCATCATCATCGAATTCAACCCGCTGGGCGCCTATCGCTTCTTTCATCTGCGCTTTGCCGAAGTCCAAAACGAGATCACGGACCTCACAGCCCTCACCGGCAATCAGGCGGAGATCCTGCGCACGCAATTGACGGATACCGGCGACGACAGCACAAAAAAGCTGGAGCTCCTGCAAAATTTTCTCCTTGAACAGCTGGAGAAGAATCCGGCCGACCCTATCTATGATTACTGTATCCAACGGATAACCGATACGCGCGGTCTGACTACCGTAGCACAGCTGGAAAAGGAAACCGGCTACAGCGCACGCTGGCTTCACCGGAAATTCTCGGAACACCTGGGCACCGGCGCCAAGAACCTGGCGGAGATCGTCCGCTTCAAACAATTCTACCACGCCTATTCGACAGGCATCCCGCCAGAGATGCTGAAACAGTATATCTATCAGTATTACTACGACCAGTCTCACTTCCTGCGGGCCTTTAAGCGGTTTACCGGAACCACACCCACCGAACTGCAAAACGGCCTGAACGAGCTCAGCACCAGGAATTTTACGAGCTAAGGAAACCGAATTCCGATTCGTACAATACTTCCGGCCGGCGTCGTAGTAGCTTTGGGTAAAAAAAATGCAAAACGCGAATTTCAACAGCAGCATCTCCGCAACGATCAGCGCGGATGAGGTCATTAAAAAGATCAGCCATGTGCCGGATTGGTGGGGTGTAACCTTTACCGGCAACGCCGAAAAACAAGGCGATACCTTTACGGTAAAGATGACGGCCGATTCTTTCTTCCATTTTACCGTAACGGAATTGATCCCGGGCAAGAGAGTTGTCTGGTTGGTTACCGACTGTAATATGCCCTGGTATTCCGACAAAACGGAGTGGACCAATACCCGGCTGGTCTTTGATTGTAAAGAAACGAACGGCACCACGGAGCTGACGTTCACACACGAAGGTCTTACGCCGGACGTCGAGTGCTACAAGGATTGTGAATCAGGCTGGACGCACTGGATCAAGACAAGCCTGGCTTCTTATCTGACTACGGGCAAAGGTTCTTTCCGGCCGCCAACCAAATAAGCTATCCAAACAACCAAACATCAATACCATGGCAAAAGTAATTTTGGGCAACCATTCATCGGTCATCGTTCCACATAAAGACCGCGACAACATCCGTAAATTTTATTGCGATGTCCTCGGTGGCACGATCACGAAAGCAGACGAAGAGCGGGACATCATTCGGCTGGTCGATAATACCTACCTTGTGTTTCTCTACGCGGATGTCCCGGACGCGAGCGATTTCTCCCGAACGGCAAGAGCCATGTGGATGGAGCTCAGATCCGACGACGTAGAAGAAATGAGAAAGAAGATCCTCGATGCCGGCGTCCGAAAGCTGGAGGTACCGGACTCCCATCTCTATTTTCAGGCACCCGGGGGCCAATGCTGGCGGCTGACGGGCATCGATGAGGACCTTTCCTTCTACGAGGGAGGGGGGCCAGGACCCAACGTGAAAAAAGTAAAAGAAGGCGCAGCAAAAGGCTTCCCGTCATAGCCGGTCGTTCACCCGCGTCGTAAGCACTTCCTCATAGTGCCTCACCCGCGAATCGTTTGATCGATTCAGTGGAATCCCACACGGTAACGATCAGGAATTCCACGCCTTTGTCCACCGGTCATCGAGATCGATTGTTCTGAGCTGAATTTTTTATTACCAACTTTCCAAAATAGTCATCTCATAAGGAAACATAGTCATTTCCCCCGGCCGGATATTATTCGAGCTTTGCCCTTCCTTCCTACCGTCAAAAAACAAAAAATACCACCACCATGGGCGAATGGCATCTCGAAGGGAAAAAAGCATTGGTGACCGGCGGCTCTAAAGGCATCGGCCGGGCTGTCGTGGAAGAATTTCTTGCGCTTGGGGCCGAAGTTCTCCTGACGGCCAGGAACGAAGAGCAGGTCAATGCAACAGTTAGCGAGCTTAAAAGCCCCGCAGCTCATGCATTGGCGGGGGATGTGTCCAGGGCGGATGACCGTCACCAACTAGCCTCCTGGATCCAAAGCCATTGGGGACGTCTCGACATCCTCGTCAACAACGCGGGTATCAATATCCGCAAGCCCTCTGCCGACTATACCCCGGAAGAATTGACGCGTGTGCTGGACATCGACCTCCTGGGCCCTTTCGAGCTCTGCCGCACCCTCCTCCCGCTTTTGCGGCAAAGCCAGGGACCATCGATCATCAACATTTCCTCGGTGGCCGGCTCTTATGATGTGAACACCGGCGCGCCGTATGGCATGGCCAAGGCAGGTTTGATCCAGCTCAGCCGCAACCTCGCCGTCGAATGGGCATCCCACCATATTCGCGTCAATACCGTCTCACCGTGGTTCACCGCAACGCCGCTGACAAAAGGAGTTTTCGCCGATCCGCAAAGACTGGAGGCGATTACCGCCGGAACGCCGCTGCGCCGCGTAGCCCAAAGCCCGGAGATCGCCGCCGCCGTGGCCTTCCTCGCAATGGATAAATCTTCTTACATTACGGGTCAGAACATCAGCATCGATGGCGGCGTGACCAGCCGGCTGCTGTAACCCGACCGCCCCCGAACACGATCAACAACAATCTACTCGTCAACATATGGAAAAATTAGCATTATTAGCCCGCCTTGTAGCCAGGCCTGGAAAAGAAAAAGAAGTCGCAGAACTCCTCAAATCCGCGGTAGAGCTGGCCCGCGCGGAACAGCAGACCCGACGTTGGTACGCCCTGCAGCTGTCGCCGGACACCTTTGGTATATTCGACACCTTCGACGACGAAGCCGGCCGGCAGGCGCATCTCGAAGGACCTATCGCGCAGATCCTGATGCAGAAAGCCGACGAGCTGCTGGCCGTTCCGCCGACTATCGAAAAAGTGGCACTGCTGGCTGTCAAATAACCCGGTCAACACCATGAAGTTATTCTTCGAAGAGCAGGGAACGAGCGGGCTATTCCGCATAAGCCTGGCAGATGCCTCGCTCAAAGGAGAAGGCACTGGCCAGGACGGTACCTTGAGCACCATTGTCTGTAACCGGCACGCCGAACAAACGGTAGTCATCGATGAAGTCCCCTATCGCTTTCCCAAGGACAGCATCCTGCCCCTCGTTGCCAACCAGCACTTCATTTTCGAACACCCCGAAGACCTGCTCGCGTGGCAGTTCAACAGGGATTTTTATTGTATCGCCGATCACGACGCCGAAGTGGGCTGTGTAGGCTTTCTTTTTTACGGCATCCATCATCCTTTTTTTATTCGACTTACTCCGCCGGAAGTGGATCAGATCAATGCCCTCGAAGAGATGTGCATAGCCGAAATGGGTATCCGGGACAGGATGCAGGGGGAAATGCTGCGTATCCTCCTGAAACGACTGATCATCAACGTCACCCGTCTCGCGAAGACCCAAACGGACACCCCAAAAGATGCCGAAGGGAAACTCGACATCGTACGCATGTTCAACCTCCTGCTCGAACAGCATTTCCGGGAACAACACGAAGTAAACTTCTATGCCGCCGCCCTCCACCGGTCGCCCAAGACACTGACCAACGTCTTCGCCCGGTTTAAGTACCCATCCCCCTCCACGCTCATCCATCGCCGGATCATCCAGGAGGCGAAACGCTACCTGTTCTACACCGACAAATCAGCCAAAGAGATCGCCTATCTCCTGGGCTTCGCCAGCCCGGCGCACTTCAGCCGGTATTTCAAACAACACACGGGCAAAAACGCCACCAATTATAAAACGGATAAGAGGGAGGGAATATTCGTCATTGCCGCAAAGGATACGCCGGGCTAGCTTTGGCGGTATGAAAAAAACATCGGCACTACTGGCATCTATGCTGCTGCTGGCCACAGCCTCCTTTGCCCAAAGCGGTCTGCAAACAGGTCAGCAGGCTCCCGAATTCACCGGCACCGATTTTATGGGCAAAAAGATCGACCTCCGGCATCTCCTGAAGAAACACAAGGCGGTTGTCCTCTTCTTCTATCGCGGGGTCTGGTGCCCCTACTGCAACAAATACATCCAAAGCATGCAGGACTCGCTGGGGCTGCTGACACAAAAAGGTGTCTATGTCGTAGGCGTTACTCCACAAACGGATGCGAATATCCAAAAGACCGCCGATCGTCATCACACCTCCTTCTCGATGTTGCATGACAAAGACTATGCGATCATGAAAGCCTATGGCGTCGATTACAAGCTCAGCGAAGAACAAATGGCGGCGTACCAAAAATACCATGTCGATCTCGCCCAATTC
>DASYZH010000188.1:0-2832 GCA_035946435.1 Puia sp.
ATGCAGGACGCCACCGCCGTCGGATTCTTCAGACCATCTTCCTCATAGGCTTTGATCGCCGTGACGCCCATGGTCTTACCGATGTAGACGTCCTCGCCATAGGTCTCCGGAAAACGGGACCACAGCGGTTGCCGGCCGCAGTCGAGCACTGGCGCGAAATTCCAGCGCACACCGGAGGCCCGCAGCTCTTTTGCCGCCACTTTGGTGATCGCGGCGACCAGCTCGGGGTTGCGGGTGGCGGCCATGCCGATGTTTTGCGGGAAGAGCGTGGCGTCCAGCGTATAGGTCTGGCCGTGGATGCCGTCGAGCCCGTAGATCACCGGGATCTGCAGCCGCGTCTTTTTCGCTTCGTCCTGGATCTCCGTAAGCACCTGGCGCCATTGATCCACCGTCAGCGCATGATTGGTGACGTTGAGGATGGAGCCGACCTTGTAGTCCCCGATGGCCTTTTTCAACGCGACGGGATCGAGCACACCATCCTGTGGCGTGCAAACGACGCCCAGGGTCACCTGGGTCATCTGGCCGATCTTTTCTTCCAGGGTCATGCGATGCAAAAGAGCTTCGGCTTTTTGCCGATCGGCCGGGGTCTGCGCGGCGGCCGTGAAAAAGGTTAGCAGGAATGCAAATGCGAGCGTGTTCTTCATATCCTTAAAGGTAAGCCAATGCGTGCGGCGGCTTACATGATCTTTTGATCAATTCCGATAGGATTTTATCCCTCCAGTCCCTGCAGCGCTTTCAGGTAATCGTGTTGCAGGTCTTCGTGCAAACTGTCGATCACGGTGCGGATCTTTTTGAGTTGTTGTTTGTACAGATTTACCAGCACGGGGCTGTCCCTGTAGGGGATGCCGGACTGCCGGATCTTCCGGAGAAAATAGGTGAGCACTTCCACCTGGGTTTGCGGCGATCCGGTATAGCGGATCTGCTTAGCGGTGGTCCGGAGCACCTTGCGCAGGCTTTTTTTCGTGAGATAGAGATTGGGTTTAGGGAGCCCTTCAAATTCCCTATCGATCTCCTCTTTTATCGACCGGATATAGCCCTGCTCATCAGCTGCCTCGAAGAGTAGGTAGGTCAGCAGCTCCTTATTGTCTTTCTTGAACCGTGCCAGACGGAGACACAGCTCGGTGAGTTGGGACGGCGGAAGGGTTTGCAGTTCCTGCTTGATCTCTTGAATGGAGGCGGCTTTCATGCGTGTAAATTATCCCTTTTTTACGGATCCTGTCCAGGGAGAACACGCCGGGACCTTCCAGCAGCAGAAAGATGCCGGTGAGCAACTGCGCATAATCGACACGGATCTCATGCAGCACCGCCCATAAACCCGTTTTTGGCGGCGAAGGGGGCAGGGGGAGCGGAGAGGTGCCGAGGTAGATCGAGATCTTGGTACTCAGGATGGCGACGGTCATCTCGGCGATAAAATAGAGCGCGGTGATCCGGGTGAAGAGGCCAAATAACAGCAGCAGGCCGCCGAGGATCTCCGACACCGCCACGAAATGCGCCGTGAACTCGGGCAGGGGAAATCCCAGCCTGGTGAACCGGCCCACGCCCTGGTTGGGATAAACGAATTTCAGGAGCCCTTCCCAAAAAAAGATGCCGCCGGTGACGAGACGGATCCAGAGGATGGCGCGGGGGCCGAACACGGGTGGGTCGAGCAGCCAGGAAGTGATTTTTGTCATGTTTGATGATTTCCCACAAAGCTGGGCCGGCGGGGCGGGGGGGGACAAATCTTTTACACCACCCGGGCGGAAGTCTTGATAAGACCGGGTCATCCCGGTTTTCCCGCATTTCATGTAATATCCGCCCCCTTTCGCCGGGGCAGGTAGTATCTTTATTCTCACAATGAAGCAGCAGCGTATCTGGATATCGATGGGGCTCTGGGGTGGCCTTTATGCCTGCTGGATCCTGCTTTTCCATGACCACGTGTTCACCATCACCCGGACATTGACCGTCCAGTTCTGCTATCTCCTGTTCGTAGCGGCTAACTACTATCTGCAGCTTTATTATGCCATCCCCCGGCTGCTGCACCGGAAACGCTATTGGGCATTCGTGGTGTTGTTTCCCACGGCCATCGCGCTGAGTGCACTCATCAGGACGCCGCTGGCGATCTGGCTGCAGGTGCATGTTTTCCGGCCGGGTTCGCCGGCTCCCGATGCGGCGGCGGTGTTCCGCCTTTCCTTTCTGAATATCTTTATCTGGGTAGTCTTTACGGTTGCCGTGCAGCAGGTCCTCGAGAAGATCGCCGCCCGGCAATACATCGATGCCATGGAGAAACAACGCATCCGCAACGAGCTGGATTTTCTAAAGGCGCAATTCAATCCGCATTTTCTCTTTAACTCTATCAATTCGATCTATGGCCATATCGACCGCAGGAATGGGAAGGCCAGGGGCATGCTGCTGAGCTTCTCCGAGCTGTTGCGGTATCAGCTGTACGAATGCAATGTGGACAAGATCGTAATCGAAAAAGAGATCCAGTATATCCGCAATTATGTCGCACTGCAGCAGGAGCGGAAGGAAGAGAGCCTGCGGGTGCAGCTGGATATCGCCGAAGACGTGTGTGGGTTTACGGTCGCGCCGCTGCTGCTGATTACTTTTGTTGAAAATGCTTTCAAATATGTGGGCAATGACGACGATCGGGCGGGTGAGGTGGCGATCTCGCTCCGGCGCAAAGGGGCGGGGTTGCTGTTCCGCGTCTATAACACCACGGATGAAGGCATGGCCGCGCGGGGCATCGGGATAGGGGAGACCGGCGGCATCGGCATCGCCAATGCCAGGCGAAGGCTCGACTTGCAGTATCCCGGCGCGCATGAGCTTACCAATACCGACAAAGGCGATTCGTTC
>DASYZH010000189.1:0-13788 GCA_035946435.1 Puia sp.
GCAAAACACTAACTACATGAACAAGATAGTCATTATAATCATGCTCCTGCCTGGCCTCACCGCGCAACCCCAGCCCGCGCAAGTCCAGCCAGCACAACCCCAGCCGGCACAAGCCCAGTCGGTGCAAGCCCAGCCCACACAAGCCCAGCCCACACAAGCCCAGCCGGTGCAAACCCAGCCCGTGCAACCCCAGCCCGCACAACAAGTCCAGCCCGCACAAGCCCAGCCGCTCCTCCGTCTGGACAGCATTTTGACCGTCATTGCCCGGAGCCATCCTGCACTGCGGTCATCGGACGCGCTGGCGCGGTCATTGGATGAGGCGGCGAAGGGAGCGCGCAATTGGGAAGCGCCGCAGGTGAGCACGGGCTGGTGGATGACACCATACGATCCGTCGCTGTGGAAACGGCAGGGAGACGGCTCTCCGGGTACCGGTCAGTATATGGTGTCGGCGGAACAGCAATTTCCTAATAGAAGGAAGCAGGAGGCCGACGAAGCCTATATGCAGGGCATGTCGGCGGTGGAGCGGGCCAGGAAGGGCGCGACGGAAAACGAGCTGTATGCGGCGGCAAGGCGGATGTATTACCAGTGGGTGGTGGCGGAGCATCGGCTGTTGGTGCTGGATGAGGATGGGAAGCTGCTGGATTTTATGATAAGAGACGCAGAGCTGCGCTACAAGAATAACCTGGGGAAGATCGGCGTGTATTACAAGGCGAAGGCGGAGCTGGGCAATTTAGCAGGCCGGCGCATCGGCTGGGAGAATACGATCGAGCAGGCGCGGATCGCGCTGAACACCTTGATGGACCGGGATAAGGGAATGGTGTTTTCGGTGGACACGGCATTGGGTTCTTCCGCGGCGGAGCCTCTTGCGTTGTCGGCGTCTTTAGTGGCTCCGATGGATAGTGCGGCGCTGGTGGAGAACCGCAGTGATATACGGGCCGTGGGCGAGCGCATCCGGCTGGCGGGGTTGGAACAAACGGCGGAGCGGGCAAAATTGCGGCCGGAGTTCGGGGTTCGGTATGATCATATGTTTGGCTTTGGGGGGACGCCGATGGAGTATACCCTGATGGCGACGGTGCGGTTGCCGATGGCGTCTTGGTCGTCGAAGGCGTCGAAGGCAAATGTGGCCAGCCTCAAATGGAAGGCGCAGTCGCTCGAGGAGGAACGGGACGCAATGGTGAACGAGGCGACGGGCGCGGCATATGGCTTGCAGCGGGCGCTGGACGCGAAGCGGCGGCAGGTAAAGGTCTTGGCGGAGCAGGTGTTGCCCGCGTTGCGTAAAAATTTCCAGACATTGGAACTAGCCTACGAGCAGAATACGGAAGAGTTGTTGAGCCTGTACGACGCCTGGAAGACGCTCGACGATACGCAGCTGGAATATTGGGATGATATGGAGCAGATACTACTCATGCAGGTGGAACTAAAACGGGTCCTGGAAATAAAATAAATAACCATGAAAAAGTATCGATTATATGTCGGGGTTATAGCGGCCGGCATTTCTTTGTTGGCGGCATGTGGACAGCAGGGCGGAGCGGGGACCCCGGCGGACTCAGGAATGAAGGGCATGAAGATGGAACACGCGGGAATGAAGGGCATGAAGATGGACGATTCGGGAATGAAGGCCATGGCAATGGATTCGCCGAATGGGATGCCGGTGACAGCCATGCACCGGGAAACAGTAACGCCTGTGTTAGCCGTGTTGGGGAAGGTCGGGTACGATACGCGACGGGTGAGTACGATCTCGGCGAGGGTCTCGGGGCGCATCGAAAAACTATATGTGCGGTACCGTTATCAGCATGTAGACCGCGGGCAGCGGATCATGGACCTGTACAGCCCGGAGTTGATCACGGGGGAGCAGGACCTGCTGTTCCTGTTGAAGAACGACCCGGGGAATAGTGCCTTGATCGGCGCCGCGCGACAGCGCCTGCAGTTATTGGGGGTGAGCACGGAGCAGCTGGCGGCAGTCGAACGCACGGGGCGGGCCTCGGCCACACTGGCCGTGTACAGCAATTATACCGGCCATATCCACGAGGCAGGCAATACGATGCCAGGGACGGGCCCCGGCCTTTCGCTGGGTTCGGTGACTTCCGCGTCATCGGAGCCCTCAGGAATGCCGGCGGAACTGCCGGTAAAAGAGGGCAGTTATGTGGAGAAGGGCCAGACAGTCTTCCAGGTATTCAATATGGACAAGAGCTGGGCGGTGTTGGACGTTTTTCCGGAAAATGCCGGCCTGGTACAAGAGGGGGACGCCGTACAGCTAGTGCCCGAGACGGCGCCGGAGAAGGCTTTTGCCGGCAAGGTAGACGAAGTGTTGCCGTTCTACAACAAGGACGGGAAGACGCTGGTAGTCCGGGTGTATTTTGATAACAGCAGGCGGGAGATCCCTGTCGGGAGCCAGGTAGAGGCGACGATCCGGGCGGCGCCAATAAAAGGGGACTGGCTGCCGGCGACGGCAGTGCTGTCGTTGGGGATGGATCGGGTGGTGTTCTTGCGGGTGGCGGGTGGTTTCCAGGCGCGTAAGGTGGTGACGGGGGCAACGGATAAAGACCAGCTACAGATATTGTCGGGCCTGGGACCAGCGGATTCGGTGGCGGTGAATGCGCAGTTTTTAGAAGACAGCGAAGATTTTGTAAAACCAAAAGAGTAATGGTATGCGGTATATGATGATAAATATTATGGCGGCCCTGATCCTGGTGGCCTGCCAGGCGAAGAAGAAGGATACGACTATGGCTGTCGTTCATTCGGATACGGTGTATACCTGTTCGATGCACCCGCAGGTGACGCAGGAGCGGCCAGGGAAATGCCCCATCTGCGGGATGGAATTGATCCCGGTGAAAAAGAGCCTGGGACGGGGTGAAGATGGGGTCCAATTGAGCGATCAGCAGGTACAGTTGGGGGGCATTCGCGTGGATACGGTGGGTGGTGGCGCGATGGGCGACCGGATGGTGCTCACGGGGACAGTGACGGTGGACGAGACGGTGAGCAGCGCGGTGAGTGCCCGCCTGGGTGGACGGATCGAAAGGCTCTATGTAAAGACCACGGGGGAGTTTGTGCACAAAGGGCAAAAGTTATACGATCTCTACAGCGAAGAGCTCAACAACGCGGAGCAGGAATATCTGCTGGCATTGGAACGGCAGGAGACCTTGCATAGTAATGTGGTCGATCTGAAGCAGCTGGCGGAGGCTGCGCGGGAGAAGCTAAAGCTTTGGGGATTAAGCGACGCGCAGGTGGCGGAGCTGGCGCGGGTGCGCCGCGTGCAGGGGGTAACCTCTTTTTATAGTCCGGGCGAGGGTGTGGTGGCCTCGGTGGAAAGTCATGAAGGGGACTATGTGGGGGCGGGGACGGTGGTGCTGCGGCTCACCGATCTGTCTTCGGTTTGGGTGGAGGCGCAGGTATATGCGTCTCAGCTATCGGAACTAAGTGCAGCAGCCCCGGTAACAGTGAGCCTGCCGGATGTGCCGGGCAGGGAATGGCCCGGTCGGATCTCGTTTGTAAACCCGGAGGTGGACCCTGCCACGCAGATCGATGCCGTGCGCATTTCGTTGCGGAATAGAGACGGTGCCTTGAAGCCCGGTATGGCGGCAGAGGTAACGGTGACGAGTAACGGCCATCACGCGCTGACGCTGCCGGAGACGGCAGTGCTCCGGGACGCCAGAGGCAGCGTGGTCTGGGTGGTGGCCGGGCACAACCTGTTCAGACCCGTAATGGTACAAACGGGCGTGGAGACCGGCGGCCGGGTTGAGATCCGGTCGGGCCTGAAGGCGGGAGATGTCGTGGTGACCGAAGGTGCGTACCTGGTAAATAGTGAATACGGCCTTAAGCACGGTGGCGATGCAATGGCAGGCATGAAGATGTAGACGGATGAGTTCCGGCGCGTGTTAATGCGCAGTCCGCAGGGCTTCGGCGTAAGCATTGGGGAGCGGACTGTCCTCGACGGCCTTGGCGGCTTTTTCGACGTCGTAGCCGAAGCGGATGAATTCCACCCGGATACTATCCTTGTCGGTGATGCTGCTGTGGTCGTTGATATGTAGGAGGACGTAGCCACCGCGGGGGTCGCCGTCTTTAGGTTTGCCTACGGAGCCGATGTTGATGGCATGGCGGAAGCCGAACGGTCCGGCGGATGGCTCGTCCGCTTTGTCGGTCAGCACACGGTGATAGGGTCTGTGGGTGTGGCCGAAGCACATGATGTCGGCGTCGGCGTCGTGCATGATGCGAAGCATGGACTTTTCCTCGCGGTCCTCGAAAAGATATTCGTTGATACGCCGGGGGCTGCCATGGACGAGCAACAGATTGAGCTTGTCGTCGTTTAGCTGGAATTCTAGGTTAATATGCGCGGGAAGGGCGCGAAGATAGGCGCGTTCTTCGGGCTTGACGATCTGGTTGGTGTAGGAGATGGAGACGGCGCCATTTGCTTTTTCGTCGTCGGTCTTGTAGGCGCAACCGCAGTCGTCGCTGGTACGGCCGATGCCGAAGTCGTAATTGCCGGCAATGGTCGGGATGCCGCGGCGGCGGATCTCGTGGATGACCTCATTGGGCCAGATGTTGTAGCCGACGAGGTCGCCGAGACAGTAGACGGCGTCAGGTTTGCGGGTGTCGAGGTCTTTGAAGAACGCTTCGAGGGCAGGAAGGTTGGCGTGTATGTCGCTGAACAGGGCGATTTTCATGCTTCTATGATTTGGCGTTATTGTTTGGTTTTAAATCAGGCCTTGGTTAATACCGGTTTGTCATTGGTGAAATATTTTTTGCGCAGCCAGAAGGCGACGTTGACCAGGAGGATCAGCGCGGGAACTTCGACCAGCGGACCGATGACCCCTGCGAATGCCTCCCCGGAATTGATCCCAAAGACACCAATGGCGACGGCGATGGCGAGCTCGAAGTTGTTACCGGCAGCGGTGAAACTGAGGGCGGCGCTTTGGGAATAGTCGGCGCCCAGGGATTTGCCAAAGAAGAAGGTGATCAGGAACATGAGGGCGAAGTAGATCACAAGCGGGATGGCGATGCGGACGACGTCGAGGGGGATGGCAACGATCAGTTGTCCCTTGAGACTGAACATGACGATGATGGTGAAGAGCAGGGCGATCAGGGTGATGGGGCTGATCTTTGGGATGTATTTGGTTTCATACCATTCCTTGCCTTTAGCGGCGATCAGGGCATAGCGACTGATGACCCCGGCGGCGAAAGGGATGCCCAGGTAAACAAGCACACTCCGGGCGATCTGCCCGATGCTGATGTGGATAGTGAGACTTTTCAACCCGAAATAAGGCGGCAGCACAGTGATAAAGATCCACGCGAAGAGACTATAGAAAAGGACCTGGAAGATGCTATTGAGAGCTACCAGCCCGGCGGCATATTCCCGGTTGCCTTCGGCGAGCTCGTTCCAGACGATGACCATGGCGATGCAGCGGGCGATGCCGATCATGATCAGGCCCACCATGTACTCGGGTTTGTCGCGAAGAAAAACGATGGCGAGGATGAACATGAGGATAGGGCCGATGATCCAATTCATCACGAGCGACAGGGTGAGGACCTTGGTATTCTGAAAGACCTTTCCCAACTGCTCGTACTTGACCTTCGCCAAAGGAGGGTACATCATCAGGATAAGGCCGATGGCGATGGGGACGTTGGTGGTGCCGGATTGAAAGCCGTTGACGAAGCCGGCGGTGCCGGGGATGAAGTAGCCGAGGGCTACGCCGAGGCCCATGGCGAGAAATATCCACAGGGTCAGGTATTGATCGAGGAAGCTGAGTTTTTTACGTCCGGTCGCGGGATTACAGTTGTTGGCGCTCATGGTGTGTCGATTCGTTGTTGGGTGAAGCGAAGGCTCCGGTTTACCGCTATCGTATTATAGCAATATGGCGATTATTTTAGCCAAAAAAATTTTAGCAGTTGCAATTTTTGGGCGTGTAGGCCACAAAGAAGCTTTCGAATTCTTTTTTGTAGGCTTCCCAGTTCTTTTCTTCGATGCAGTAGCAAATGCTGGCGCCATCGATGGTGCCTTTGATCAGTCCGGCATTCTTTAGTTCTTTGAGGTGTTGGGAGATCGTGGGTTGGGCGAGACCGAATTCTTCGACGAGTTCGCCGCAGACACAAGTGTCGCTCTTGACGAGGTACTGGAGGATGGCAATACGGGCGGGATGAGCCAGGGCCTTCATCATATTGGCGATCTTGTTCTGTTTTGCTGTAAAAATATCGGTCTTGGTCAGTCCCATCCTGCTTGCTTAATGCGAAATTATAATATCACAATATTACGATAAATATCGGTGCGGGAGAATTAATTCCATTGCTGCAGAGCGCAGCCGGGAATGATAACGGCCACAGCAACGATTAGCGTCCAGATAATGCTTTTACGCGGGTTCATATGGAGGTGGTTTTGCTTTATTTGATCCAGTAACTGATCTGGCGGGCATCTGTCACAAAACTTTTGATCTGTCCGTCGATCTCATCCCGTACGGCACGGGTTTGCTGCAATACTTCTTCGGGCGTACCCTGGAAAGCACTGGGGTCGGGGAATGACCAGGAAAGGCGTTTGGTCATACCGGGGAAAATGGGACAGCGTTCGGCGCTGGCCTGGTCGCAAACGGTGACGACGACGTTGAACACGCGGCCTTTGCGGAACAGGTCAAAGACGTCTTGTGTGCCCTTCCGGCTGAGGTCGATACCGACCTCTTTCATCACTTCTACGACGTTGGGGTTGATGGACGCCGGTTCGAGACCCGCGCTTTCGACTTCGAATATGTCTTCGCCGTATTTTTTGAGGAAGGCTTCGGCCATCTGGCTACGGGCGGAGTTGTGGATGCAGATGAAGAGGATTTTGTGTTTGTTGGTCATAGCAAAGCATTTGGATATCGTAATATTGTATAATCGCAATATTACGATAAGTTGATGAAAAAATAAATAATCCTTCCGCCTTTTTTGCCGAAGGTGCCGATGGTAAAGGGACGCATTGTTTTATTGTATGCTTAACAGCAGCCGGGGGCGCAGCATGCGGCGTCTTTTGGTTTTTCGGCGTAGACGGTGATGCTATAGATACCGGTGCCGGATTGCTTGAAGCCGGCGATCTCTTCGGCGCTCAGGTATTGGGACAGGATGTCGTCCGGGATGACGATGGCTTTTTCTTTTTGGAGGGTGACGTTGGTAAAACCTGCGACGTCGACGAGTTCGAGGTAGGCTTGTTTCTGAATAGCGCCCGCGACGCAGCCGGCATACATTTCTGCGGCATCCTGGATCGTCTTGGGTAAGGTGCCGATCAGGACGACGTCGCTGATGCTGAAGTGCCCACCGGGTTTGAGGACGCGGAATATTTCCTGGAATACGCCCAATTTATTGGGGACGAGGTTGAGGACGCAGTTGGAGACGATGACATCGGCGACATTCGAGGTGATGGGCATCTTTTCGATGTCGCCCTGGCGGAATTCAACGTTGTTGTAGCCCAATTTATCTACGTTGGCGCGGGCTTTCTCGATCATCGCGGGGGTGAAATCGATGCCGATGATCCGGCCGGTCTCGCCAGCCTCTTTGCGGGCGATAAAGCAGTCATTGCCGGCG
The DNA here is from genome assembly GCA_035946435.1 of Puia sp. GTDB lineage: Bacteria > Bacteroidota > Bacteroidia > Chitinophagales > Chitinophagaceae > Puia. Next base: position 7,543 of record DASYZH010000189.1, read on the forward strand.
CCGGATCCCAGGTCGATGACGGTGTCGCCCTTTTTGATCTGGGCAAATTGGGTGGGGAGACCACAGCCAAGGCCGAGGTCGGCGTCGGGGTTGTAGCCTTCGAGGGTGCTGTAGTCATCGCTCATGATGTTGGACGTCTCGATGGAGCAGCAGCCGGAACCGCAACACGAGGCAGCGTTGACATCTTTGTCCTGGAGGGCAATGGCACTATATCTTTCGCGTACCATCTCTTTTATTTGTTCTGTCGTTTCCATGACCTGTATGGTTTTTAGTTTTTAAATATATTTACATTGCGATATTGCGATGGATAGGGTCAAAAAAAAGGCGGTTATCCGCAGCAATCTTCCGGAACCTTGAAGGAGGCAAAAAGACCGCCGATCTCTTTTTGGTATAATGCCCAGGTCTTGGGGGCGATGCAATAGCATACGCTGGTGCCCTCGATGGTACCCTGGATCAAGCCGGCATTCTTCAGTTCTTTCAGGTGTTGGGATATGGTCGGCTGTGCCAGGCCCAGGACCTCGACCAGGTCGCCGTTGATGCAGGCATTGGTCTTGACAAGGTATTGAATGATGGCGATCCGGGCAGGATGGGCCAGGACCTTCATCATGGCCGCGAGCTTATTCTGCTTATCGGTGAATATTTCAGATTTGGTAAGACCCATTGTTACATTGTTTCATCGCAATATTACGATGTATAGATGAAAATGCAAAATTTAATTTTGATTATATAGTCATTGGGAGTCCTTTCATCGACGGACGGCCGAATCCCGATGCCATCGATCGACGACAAACCTCTACCACACCCTCTGTTTACGTGTTTACATGGGCCTGACGCTCGGAAGGCTGAAGGTCGAGCGGGAGCAGCGGCAGAAGAAGGCGGTTACGAATGATGATTTGAAGAAGGGGTAAGCCCGCCCAGCAACTTGGGCAATTTCTTTTTCAGCTGCTTTCTCCAACCCATTTTCATGATCAAACTAATGATAGCAAGCTTCAATCCCTTATAACCCGAATGGTTCATGGTCAGGATCGTTCCACCACAGGTTGGTTCCAGCGAAAAGCTCAAAACCGTATCCAATTTGGCAAAGATCCCTTTCGTTAGCTTATCGGCGGTGTCAAGATGGATGCCGGCACAGGCCAAAGCTTTTTCCCCTGTCGCTTCACCGCGATAGGTATAGGAAATATGTCTTGGCGGGTCAATATCGATTATATTACAATGCGTTATTCCGTCCCAGCCTTTCTGCGGTTTCATTCTAAAAGTGAAATAGTGCCCCCGCGTAGGCTCTATGTCGTTTTCCATAAACCAGCTGCCCAAAAGTTTCGGGTCCGTCAAAGCCTTCCACACCATTTCCTGGGAATAGGGCAAAAAAGTTTTCAGTATTATTGACCGTGTCATTTTGTTTATGGAAGAAAGGTCGCCATACGACCCCTCGGTTTTGGAGCAAAGATATTGGTCCGGCGGGAAAACAAATTGTACAAAATAGACATCGGGACCACCGGGCTTACCGCCCCTTTTGCCACGCATCCAACGATGCATCGGGGCTCTGACCCACCTGCAGCCTGATCGCACAGGGCATGAATGCTGGACCAATAAAAAAATTGGAACGAGCGTTTTTCGGGTTCAACTATTCAATCTTTGGCTTAAATATATAGTCTTTTTGTGGATTACATTCCTTAAAAGGCCGTCGTTGTTTGGATTTTAATCTAAAAAAAGCTAATTTCCCGAAAAATAGGCCGATGATACCGAGGGCAATTGAAAATAAGTTACTTACTCAAATCGATCATAAAAAGGCCATCCTGATTTTTGGACCCAGGCAAGTTGGGAAAACCACATTGGTCAAGGACTTGATGAAAAAGGTCGGTGCAGCTTTCACCTATTTTAATGGTGATGAGATAACAACCAGAAACCTCTGGAGAAAGGACCAGGTGCCCGCACTTATACAAAGCTTCGGTGACAATAAAATGATCGTCCTTGATGAAGCACAGATGGTTGAAGAGGTGGGCAGCATATGCAAGCAAATTATAGACGCCGAATTAGGCATACAACTTATACTTACCGGATCATCTGCACTCGATATTGCCAGTCTGACCCAGGAACCCTTAACAGGCCGAAAGTGGGAATATTTTCTCTATCCCATAAGCTGCGCTGAAATGATTGAATATTCCGGTACTCCTGAATTACTACGTGCATTGACTCAATACCTCGTATATGGTTGCTACCCGGAGGTCGTAACTAATTTGAACAATGCAAAACAAATATTAAATAATCTTGCGAGTAGTTATTTATATAAGGATGTCTTGGCGCTTACGGGGGTAAAAAAGCCTTTATTGCTGGAGAAAATTTTAAAGGCCCTCGCATGGCAGGTCGGCAGCGAAGTTTCACTGAACGAACTGGCAAGAGTAGTAGGCGCCGATGTAAAGACGGTGGATAGCTATATTCACCTTTTAGAACAAGTATACGTGGTTTATAGGTTAGGGGCGCATAGTGGTAACCTACGTAATGAAATCAACCGGAAGAAAAAGATTTATTTTTATGATAATGGTATCAGGAACGCCTTAATAGGTAATTACAGTTTACCAGATGATAGGAATGATACCGGAGCCTTATGGGAAAACTATCTTATGACCGAAAGAAAAAAAATCCTGGCCTATCATGGTTTCTATGGTCACACTTATTTTTGGCGAAGCAAAGCGCAGGCGGAAGTGGATTATTTGGAAGAGATTGATGGAAAGCTATATGCTTACGAATTCAAATGGAATCCGGGGGCTAAATCCAAATTCCCTCAAAGTTTCGTCGAGGCATATAAACCTGTCTCAACGGAAGTCATTCATCGGGATAACTTTTGGCAATGGCTAAAAACTTATCCCTATTAGACAACTAAATCGAGTATATGAATCTGTTAAAAACATTTGTCTCACTTTTATTCATTATGTCCTTTATGTCACTGCGAACTTTAGCCCAGAACAATAAACTGGTGGTACGAATGGCAAAGCTGGAAATCGATTCCACCCAATTGGATCAGTATAAGGCCATGCTGAAAGAAGGCGTCGAAACGGCTGTTCGCGTCGAGCCGGGTGTCCTCACCTTATATGCAGTGTATGACAAGACTCATCCTACACATGTCACGGTCTTTGAAGTGTATGCTGATGAGGCCGCGTACGAGGCGCATCTGAAAACGGCTCATTTTCTGAAATATAAGGCCGGAACACAGGGGATGGTTAAATCGCTGGAGTTAATAGAAGTTAGCCCCATTGCGCTTGCCGCTAAGCGCCCGTAATCAGAAATTTTCAGGGGATCACAAGTTGTCCAGGATACTATTGATGTCTTCCGTGATGTGCCGTTTAGCCTCGGCAAACCGGGACTCCGCATCTTTTTTGGGTGTACCTTTTATCGCCCACCGGATATCGAACTCAATATCGCTGAATTCGGACTTTACGCCGGAGAGCAATGCGGCATTCCGGTTGCCCAACGCTTGTACGACATGCTTATAATTTTCATACGAGGACATTAACTTCCGGGCGCTCTGCGGCGAATATTGTACTGGCAGGTTGTCGCGGATCGCCGTTAGTTGGGGCTTTGCTTCGGTTCTCTCCATGGTCTTCGCGTTTCGACAAAAATAGCGGTTCTCCCGATCATTCCATGTGTGCCAATTCTCTAAGCTCCAATAGTGCCCACCTTTACTTCTCCGGCCCGTCTGTAATTGACCATGATCACATCGCTTGGAGTAGTTGTGCTTTCTACCAACGTGAACCCTGCCGGCATAGCACTATCGTCAAACAGCTTTTTCCCTTTCCCCAATAGTATAGGATGAATATTAAGCCAGAATTCGTCCACCAGATCACGCTGAAGCAATTGCTGAATGCGCTACAATTTTTAATCCTTTGACTATCAGCAGAAAATCATCCCCGCTCTTTAATCATTTGTTATATTTACACCGCCTTCAAATAATTGATAAGGAGAAAAAACCATGGCAAAAAGCAAATTGCTACGAATGGACAATGTTGGCATCGTAGTAGAATCCCTTGATGAGGTTATCTCATTTTTTGAAGAGCTTGGCCTGAAGCTGGAGGGGCGGACCACGATCGAAGGAGAATGGGCCGGGCGCATTACGGGACTAGCCTTCCAACGCGTCGAGATCGCTATGATGATCACCCCCGATGGTCATAGCCGCCTCGAGCTCTCTCGATTTCTCACCCCGCCTGTAGTAGCCGATCACCGGAATGCTCCTGTGAACGCCTTCGGCTATCTACGCGTCATGTTCGCCGTGGAGGACATCGACGAATTGCTCACCAGGCTCCGCAAGCGCGGTGCACTGTTGGTCGGCGACGTGGTTCAGTACGAGGACTCCTATCGGCTGTGCTACATCCGTGGACCCGAAGGACTCCTGATTGGGCTGGCAGAGCAGCTTGGTAATAAATGAGTATCGGATATTTCTCGCTGTCTTTCAAAAGGACTTCCGGCGGCATTTCGTTTCCATAAAAGTCTTCATTGACGGTTATTTCGCCGAACCCACTGTGTCTCTGATGTCCCGGTTTTACAGACCGGTTTGACTCCACCATCGTCATCCGCGCCCCCATGAGGCTACCTTCACCAGATCGTTAGATCTACCAGTTATCGTAAACCCGTATAAAACAAAAAACCACCCGGTAGACACTGATTGCAAACCCTGTTCCGGGAAAGACTGCGCCGACCACCCGTAACCTCGGACTCGAGGCCGTCGTCATAGGAGACCACCAAACAAATACCGCCAAATATGAAACAGTTCCTGGTAGCCGCTATACTACTAACCGCCGCCACAGCAGGGTATGGCCAATGCGAAAAAAAGACCGTCTTCAGCGCTGCAAAGACCGAACATCTCGCTGCCGACAGCAGTGTTGAGCGAACCGACGATGGCACGGTTACCGTCGAGTTCGACAAAACCACCTTCAATGTCGACCCACCGGACGGAGGGCCGCTCACAGGCAAGGTGGATTCCTTCACCTGCAACTGGACCACCCCATATAAGATCGGAATGACGCGGTTGAAAGTCACCCTTACCAATCCGCAGGGCGAAGTTCAACATTTCACCGTCATGATCGAAGGTAAGGCCGGGAAGGTGACCCTTTACGCCGTAATGGACGACCGGCCCGACCAAACGATCCGGCTTGTCGCAGAAAAATTCGAGGAGAAGATGTAGAATAGCGACTTTAGACGATCTCACTTGTGCGAGACCCGGCGGGATCTCACTGCCTCGCAACCGATGGCCGGCGTCCAACAGTGCGATTTCGCAGGCCACTATGGCCGAAGCAGGGGTAGCCCGAGGCTCTGTCCGACCTCGATGATGTATACGTCGTATTCATAACAGCTGCCGACTAAATGTACAAGCAAAATTAGCGCTGGCTTTTCGGCACGATTAGCTACAGAAGTGGGGGACTTTAAGACTTTTTTACGTAACTTGAACATAGTGAATAACCAGGTCATCGGTCCCGAAACCACCGGGGGGCAGGCCGCGGGCATAGCATTTGCCGCTTATGCTATATAATGTAAAAATGTAAGACATGAAACAGCGAATAAATTTGTTAACGCTCGGTGTAAATGACTTAAGGAGATCCATGGAGTTTTATCAAAATGGAATGGGGTGGCAAACAAAAGGGATTGTGGGAACTGAATATGAAAACGGTGCGGTCGTGATATTCGAGCTTGCTAATGGAGGGATGCTTTGTCTTTACGAAAGGAAGAATCTGGCATGGGACAGCAAGCTCACCTTACAAGCTCAGAGTGCAACGGAATTTTCAATTGGGTATTTTGTAAATAGCAGTGAAGAGGTGGACGTTATAATGGAACAAGCAAAAAAAGCAGGTGCAAGTATTACCAAAAAGGCACAAAAAGCCTTTTGGGGTGGTTACCATGGATATTTTCAGGATATGGATGGGCACCTTTGGGAAATCGGGTACAATCCATCATGGAAGGTCGAAGAGTAAGATCCCGCGATCTCTCACCCCGATTCCAGTTGCCGGTCACCGGAATGCCCTGTGAACGCCTTCGGCTATTATAGTAACTTTATGTTAAATCGCTTCCGTCTATGGGACAAGATCCAAATCGGGATGCTGCCGGCTTCCGGCAATTATATCAGGACATGCTTGATAGTGTATTGAAGGGTAAGGGCGCCAGCTCGGAGGTGGCCCGCCAGGCGGCTTTTAATAATACCGGCCTGGTGGAGCCGGTGCGGACATTGATCGACAAGGTGGCAAATGGTGCTTACCGGGTCAC
>DASYZH010000190.1:0-2372 GCA_035946435.1 Puia sp.
CTCGCCCCGGAGGTCAAAGCGCTCATGAACACCGAACCCGCACTGGACGAAGCCTTCAGCCGGCTCAACGCCCGGGTGCTTTATCCCGCCGCCATCCGCGAGGAAAATGCCCTCCGCGTTTACCGGACGCACCAACTCTACCAGCGACTTGCATTATCAAAGTTTTAATAATATATTCACGACGTTATTAAGACCGCATTGCTTATGCTCAAAGAAGAACGTTTCCAATACATCATCAGCCAGATCAATATCCACAACAAAGTCCTTTCGTCCGACCTCAGCGCGAAGCTCAACGTTTCAGAAGATACCATACGCCGTGACCTGAACGAACTCACCGATAGCGGACAGATCATCAAGGTCCACGGCGGCGCCATCTCGAAATCCTTTCATTTCCCCTACTCCGAACGCGATATCTATAAAAAAGAAGAAAAAAAGGAGATCGCCCGCAAAGCCGTCGCACTCATAGAAGACGGCATGCTCGTGATCGCCGGCGGCGGCACCACGATGATAGAGCTCGCCCGCCTCATCCCGGACAGTCTCTACTGCACCTTCCTCACCATCAGCCCCGTGGTCGCCATCGAACTCGGCGAACACCCCAACCTCGACGTCCATCTCATCGGCGGCAAGCTCTCACCCGAAACCCAGATCCTCGTCGGCTCCCAGGTCATCCACCAGCTCGCCGAGATCCAGGCCGACCTTTGCTTCATGGGCACTAACAGCCTTTCGCTCACCAAAGGCATCACCGACTCGGATTGGGAAGCCGTCCAGGTAAAAAAAGCCATGATCCGCTCCGCTCAACAAACCGTGATCCTCAGCATCGCCGAAAAACTCGACTCCATCCAGAAGATCAAGGTCTGCAGCCTCGCAGACGTCACCCACCTCGTCACCGACCTTCATCCCGACGACAAACTCCTGAGCAAATACGCCCCCCACGTCAACATCATCTAGCCTGCTGCCCGCATGCCCGCACGCCCCCAGCAGCTAACCGCCCCCATCACCTGCAGGCCTCTAAGCGCCCCCAGCCGCCTGCCGGCCGCATTTGCGGCTTTTTGCAGCTTTTTGCAAAAAAATGCAGGGTTTAGCCAATTGTTCCGCTTTTATTTGTTAACATTACACCGGCAGAAGGATGCGGCTTTTTGCATGTTTAAGAAGAAAACCCACAAATTCATGAACCCCAATATTCGGAAGCTCTGCGCCATAGCGGCAAAGCCCACCCGGCGGATCATCGGCCTGATGTCCGGCACCTCCTTCGACGGACTCGACATCGCCCTCTGCGCATTCACCGGTAGCGGCCCCGGCACGACCCTCCACCTGGAACATTTCGTCACCAGATCCTACGCGCCGTCCTTCAAGGAAGAGCTGAAGTCGATCTTCGCCAAACAACAGGCCAACCTGGAAAAGATCGCCCTCCTCAACGCCCAGATAACCATTCATTATGCCGAACTGATCAGCCAATGTCTCGACCAGTGGCAGCTGAAAGCGGAAGACATCGACCTCATCGCCAGTCATGGCCAATCCATCTTCCACTCCCCTAAACACCAGCGCCCCGCCGATAGCTACGGCAACGCCACCCTCCAGATCGGCGATGCAGACCATCTCGCCGTCAAAACCGGCATCATCACGATCAGCGATTTCCGGCAAAAACACATCGCCGCCGGCGGTGAAGGCGCCCCGCTGGCCGTCTATGGCGACCGCCTGCTCTTCTCCAGCAAGGACGAGGACCGCATCCTGCTCAACATCGGCGGTATCGCCAACTTCACGTACCTGCCAGCCCGCAACCCCGAAGGATTTTTCAGCACCGATGCCGGTCCCGGCAACACCCTCATGGACCAGTTCGTACAAGCGAACTTCCCCGGCCTCTATTATGATAAAGACGCAGCCATCGCCTCCGGCGGCGCCATTGACGAAGCCTTTTTAACAGCCCTGGAAAACCATCTCTTTTTCAAAGCCCCCTTCCCTAAAACCACGGGGCCGGAACTGTTCAACCTCCGCTACCTCGACACCGCCCTCGAAAAAAGCGGCAGAAAAGACTACCTGTCACCGTCAGACGTGCTGGCCACCCTTGCCCGCTTCTCCGCCTGGTCGATCATCAAGGCCATAAAAACCACCCTGCGGGAAACCAAAGATGTGGAGATCTACATCAGCGGCGGCGGCATGTACAACCCCCTCGTGATAGGTCATCTCGAAACACATTTCGGAAAAAAACTCCGGTCGACCGCCGCACTCGACGTCGACCCGGACGCCAAGGAAGCCGTACTGTTTGCCCTGCTCGCCAACGAAACAGTAGCAGGCACACCCGAGCTCAGCATGGGAAAGATCAGCTTCCCGGTATAAACAGATAGCCATCATGTCAAAAGCAATTTTCATCGCCC
>DASYZH010000191.1:0-12262 GCA_035946435.1 Puia sp.
TGGTCTGGATCAGCTGCACGGAGGCGCCGTCCATGCCTTTGTTCGATTTTGCGTCTTCTACCTTACCGTAAAAATGACCGATCGCGGGGATTGGTCCACCTCCCCGGCGTCCACCGCCGCCAATAGGGGGTCCCTGGGCGAAGCCTGCCGTTGCCAAAGCCGTGATCACACACAATAGCCAGATTTTTCTCATGAGATGTCGAGTAAAGATTTTAAGTAGTCTGTATATGGCGCAGGCGCCGTTTTGCCTGCAAAATTCAGGTGAAATTTTTTAGCAAGAGACGCGATTCTGTACAAACGGCATTATATCCGTGCGGAAGGGCTAATGAGAACACTCACTATTTCAGTAGGGGATTGCTTTGGGGCCGGAATGGTCTAGCGCATCAATAAGGTAAGGAAGATCTGGAGCAGGCCGATGAGGAAACCAAGGGCCGCGCCGATGACCTCAACGAAGCGGAACTCCTTCGTTAGGAATTCGTTGAGCAGGGCTTCGAGGCGATCGGCGGAGAAGCCCGCGATCTTTTCCACGACGATGCGTTCGAGGTCCAGGTCATCGCGGAGGTTGGCGACATAGTTCTGCATGATGATCGGGAACAATTCTTCCAGTTCCTCGATAAAGGTGGTCTTCAGCTGGGCGATGGTCTTATCGCCGATGAACATGGCGATCATCGGCATCTTTTCTTTGAGCTTTACGCGGAGGAAATTGTCGATATGGGCATCGGCCAGGGGGAGGATGCGTTTGACATTGTCCGGATGCGTGATGGCCTTTTCGATATCCCCGAAGGAGAAGAGCTCCTGGCCTACAATACGGCCGAGGCTTTCGGCGATCTGCTGCTGACGTTTGGGGAAGACGCCGTGCAGGGTGAATCCCAGGATCTTTTTCGGGTGACGCGGATGGAAGAGGAGCTTGAGGGCCATCCAGATCGTGAGCCAGTGGATAAAGGCGGAGATAAAGGGGATGGTGTATAACCACCAGGCGATCTTCGACATATAAGAGTATTATAAAGAAAGAGATCGCTCGAGGCGATCTCTTTCTTCGTTTGGGTGGATGATGGGGTTCGAACCCACGACCCTCAGAACCACAATCTGATGCTCTAACCAGCTGAGCTACAACCACCGTAGTTGGGCGCCAAAATTAATACAAAATGGGTTTCCGGCAAAACAATATGAAAAAAATGTTGTAGTACGATATTTTTCGTTCTATCTTGAGAGAACGGGTGCCGAACCGCTCATCACAAACTCGCAAAGTGCTTGTTAATATTCATCTTAGCCGACAACATACCATTGCATTTATCGTTATTTTTGAATAGCTATGTTAAAAGTGTTAAAGTATATGATCAATAAAAGAAATCTGCCCATCGTCCTGCTGATCCTGGCTGGAGGTGTTTTTGTTGCCGGAAGGACGTTAGGAAGAGGAGGGAATCCGCCGACGCGTCAAGAGCGGATCCTGCACAATGTCGGGGAGTACCTGGAGCAGATCCATTACAGCCCCAAGCCCATCGACGATAAATTCTCTGCCGAGGTATTCGACAAGTACATCAAGGAAGTGGATCCCGATAAAGATCTCTTTCTTCAGTCCGATGTGGCCGATCTCAAATCGCATTATGGGAATAAGATCGACGACGAGATCCTGGGTACGTCGACCATCCAGTTCGTCCCCGCGGTGACCGAGATCTACAAAAAGCGGTTGCTGGAAACGCAGGCGATCTACCGGGATATTCTCAGCAAACCTTTTGATTTTTCCGTCAACGAGGATTTCAATCAGAATTACGACGATCTGAAATTCCCCACCACGGATGCCGAGCGCCGGGAAGCCTGGCGGAAGCGGTTGAAATTCCTGACGCTCGAGCGGTATTCCGACCTGCTGGACCAGCAGGAGGCCAGCAAGGGCAAGGCCGGTTTTGTCGCCAAGAGCAATGCGGACCTGGAGAAGGACGCGCGGGCGCGGAGTCTCAAGGTCATGGACCGGATGTATGAGCGGATGACCGTGAAGGAAACCGACGACGACCGTTTCAACAATTATGTGCAGGACATCGTCCAGTGCATGGACCCGCATACGGATTATTTCCCGCCGGTGGAACAGCGCTATTTCAACGAGCAGATGAGCGGCCATTTCTTTGGTATCGGCGCTTCCTTGTTGTATGAGGACGGGAATATCAAGATCGGCTCGCTGGTCACCGGCAGCCCGGCCTGGAAATCCGGCCAGGTAGGTGTCGGCGATGTCATTCAAAAGGTGGCGCAGGGTAATGCGGAGCCGGTGGATATGGCCGGATATTTCACCGAAGACGCCATCAAGATCATCCGTGGCACCAAGGGGACCGAGGTGCGGCTGTGGCTGAAAAAGCCCGATGGTTCGGTGAAGGTCGTGTCGCTGATCCGCGACGAGATCGTGCAGGATGAACTGACCTTCGCGCGCAGCGCCATCGTCAACACGCCCAAGGGGAAGATCGGGTATATCTATCTGCCTGAGTTCTATGCCGATTTCGACAATCCCAAGGGCGCCCGTTGCAGCATCGACGTAGCACGGGAGATACTGAAATTAAAAGAACAAAAGGTCGACGGCATTGTCCTCGATCTCCGCGATAACGGTGGTGGTTCGCTCATGGACGTAGTGCAGATGGCCGGCTATTTCGTAGAGCAGGGTCCCATCGTCCAGGTCCGCGACCGGGATGGCAAGCCTTCGATCCTGCCGGATCATGACAAGAGTGTTTTGTACGACGGTCCGTTTGCCGTGATGGTGAACGAGCTCAGCGCTTCGGCTTCCGAGATCTTTGCCGCCGCTATCCAGGACTATCACCGCGGGGTGATCATCGGCAGCACGTCTACCTATGGTAAGGGCACGGTTCAGCGCCCCATAGGCCTCGACAAGACCATGGGTTTTATGGATTCGAACAGCGATCTGGGTACCCTCAAGCTCACCCTGCAGAAATTCTACCGCATCAGCGGGGGTTCGACCCAGCTGAAGGGCGTCGCTTCCGATATCGTATTGCCTGATATCTACCCCGATATCTATGAATACAGCAAGATCCGGGAAAAGGACAATCCGGATGCCCTGCCCTGGGATGAGATCGCCAAAGCCGATTACAGCACCTGGAAATATGCCTATGATCTCAATAGCCTGAAGGCCATGAGCGCCGAGAGGCTCAGGGGCAATACCTCTTTTGGTGAGATCCGCAAGGACGAAGAATGGTTGAGCAGCATCCAGGACAAGGTCTATTCGCTGAACCTGGCCAAATACCAGGACGAGCAGAAGCACATTAAGTCAACGGTTAACGAGCTTGAAAAGCTGAGCAAACTGCCGACCGGCAGCGAGCTGAGTGTGAATGCTTTGCCGCAGGACGTTCATAAATACGACGACGACAAGAACAAGGCGGACCGGTTCCAGGCGTGGTTGAAAGACAAAAGGACCGATGTGTGGTTGAATGAGGCGGTGAATGTAGTGGACGATATGATCTCGCAGAAGAATCTGGTATACAACAAGTAATAGACGTTATCTCATGTGAAAAGGGAGCCGCTTGGCTCCCTTTTTTATTTGATCCGGGCCGCGAACAGGGCGATCATCGATCCGAGGATGGCGATGAGGCCCAGCGAGACACGGAGGCTGGAGACCTGGGCGATGAATCCGATGAAGGGGGGACCGAAGAGGAAGCCGAGATAACCGATGGTAGATACGGCGGCGAGCGCGACACCCGGGCTGAGCACTTTGGAGCGGCCGGCTGCGCTATAGACGAGGGGGACCACGGAAGAGACGCCGGCGCCGACGAAAAGGAAGCCCATGAGAGCTGGGAAGAGCCAGGGAAAGCAGATAGCGAGCAGCAGGCCGGTGGCGGTAAGGGTCCCGCTGAATTGTAGCATGCGCCGGATGCCCCATTTGGTAGCCAGCCAGTCGCCGAGGAAACGGCCCGAGGCCATGGTGGACATAAAGGCCGTGAGTCCGATGCCGGCGAGAGCCTTGGGCGGCAGGATGATCTTTTGGAAATACACATTGCTCCAGTCGAACATGGCGCCCTCGCAGATCATGGAGCAGAAGGCGATGATGCCGAGATTGACCAGCGAGCGGTCCGGCCGGGCGAAGATGGGCTGGTTACCACGGTGGGCGGCGTCGCGGGCGATGAGCCGGCGGGACAGGAGGATGATGAGGAAATAGGCCATACCGGTGATCACGAGGAAATGCTGCCAGGGGCGCCAGCCGAGCCCGATGAAGGCACCGCCGATGGTGGCGCCGGCGAAGCCGGCAAGGCTCCAGAGACCGTGATAAGAGGCCATAATAGTACGTCCATAAAGCGCCTCGGTACCCACGGCCTGGGTGTTGATCGAGATGTTGAGCAGGTTGCCGAACATGCCGAAACAGAACAGGCAGGCCACCAGTTGCCAGGCTGCACTGACGAGGCCGAGGACGGGGAGTGTGGTGGCATAGAGCACGGCTCCGGCGATGGCGACGGGGCGGCTGCCAAAACGCGCTACGAGCCAGCCGGCGAGTGGTAAAGAGGTCATGAGGCCCACGGGGAGACTGAAAAGAACGCCACCGAGTGCTGCGTTGTCGAGGTGGAGATTTTGTTGAATGCTTGGGATGCGGGAAGCCCACGACGAGAAACAGAGTCCGGCGAGAAAGAAAAATGCGCTCACCGCTATACGATTCGATCGGTGGGGTGGCAGGGAATGGGGAAGACGCATGGTCAAAGATACCGCTCTTCGAGGATCCGCATGTGATGGGCCACATGGCCGGGGAGGACGAAGCCGATCGTAAACGCATTCAGCTGCCTTTCCCGGACGGTGCCCACGAAACGCAGTTGTTCGTCGGAGAGGGAATCGAAGAGGTACTGGGTGGCTTTGCGGACCGCGCCGAATTCTTCGAGCAGGTCTTTCCAGCGGCGTTCGGTGGCGCCGTCATGTTGTGCCCAGGCCTTCTCATCCCAGCCCGGTAGCGGGGTGGGGTCCATCCGGGAGAGGCGCAGCGCGCGGTAGGCAAAGACCCTTTCGGCGTCGATGATATGCTGCAGCATCTGCCGGATGGACCATTTCCCTTCGGCGTAACTGTAATCGTATTTTTTTCTGGGAATACTCTCCATGACCCGCCGGAACTGTTTGGTGTTCTTCCGGATGGCTTCGCGAAAATCGTTGTCTTTGATCAGGTCGATGTACGACTGATAAAAATCGGCGGGAATGATCTCGGAGCGGGGGATCATGGCTAAGTCAGATTAATGGTGACGTATTTAATTAGTTATTGGTGGTTGTTTGTAAGGTGGAATGGTCCAGCTTTTCTTTTTTCCCGTTGATCGTGGAAGCGAGCTTCAGTGCTTCGTAGGCGTTGACGATGCCACCGCTTTTGTCGATATCGGCGAGGGGGACCATGTCGTTCTCGGTGCCGGGTACTTTGACTTTGGTATTGGGCGCAACGGCCGATTTTTCGATGCAATATTTCAGCTGCTGCGGGGTAAGATTGGGATAGAATTCCAGGAGCAGTGCGGCTACGCCGGTGACCACGGGGGCAGCCATGCTGGTGCCCTGGAGGTTCTCGTATTTGCTGCCGGGAACAGTGGAATAGATCCGGGTGCCGGGTGCGAAGACATCGACCTCCTGCTTGCCATAGTTGGAGAACGAAGCGGTATAGCTGGAGAAGCCGGGTTCAGCCAGGGGGTCGGAACTTGCTCCCACCGTAATCCAGTTAGACGCGGTAACGTTGGAATGCAGGAAATGCGGGCTGGGGAAGTTATCCGTGGTATCTACGTCGGCGTTGTCATTACCTGCAGCGTGGACCAGGAGGACGCCCCTGCTTTCGGCATATTTCACTGCGGAATCCACCCAGGGTTTCTCGGGCGACAGGTTTTTGCCAAAGCTCATGTTGATCACGCGGGCGCCGTTGTCGACGGCATAGCGGATGGCGAGGGCGATGTCCTTATCGTGTTCGTCACCGTTGGGGACGGCGCGGATCATCATGATGCGGACGTTGTCGCAGATGCCGTCGATGCCTTTGCCGTTATTCCGTTCGGCGGCGATGATGCCCGACACGTGGGTGCCATGGAGGGGCTCGCCGGCCATGATATCGTTGTTGCCGTAATAGCGGTCGTTGATGTCGTTCTCGTTGTCCTTTACGATCTCGCCGCGATAATCTTTGGGAGCACTTTCTTTTACAGCGGCTTTTTTATCTTGCTCGTCGACCTCTTCGGTGAACTCGGTGATAAAGGTTTTATTGGACATGTCCATGATCTTGTTCGCCTTGAACATATAGAGGAACCAGTTCTTCGCGCTCTTGGTTTCGGTGGTTTTTGTCTGGAAAGTATCCAGGTCGTTGCCGGTGTATTCGGGCTTGCCCATGGCCGCCTGGAGGATGCTGTCGCTTTTGATGCTGGCGGTCAGCGCGCGGTGAAGGCTATAGAGATCGATGCTGTTGTCCGAGCCGTCGCCGAGAATGGTCTTGCGGGCCTTCAGCCATTCATGGTATTCGTCCTTATCGTCGATGGTGAAGCTGGTGGTATCGAGACCAGGTACGTCGAAGCGTTTCTTAAAGGCATAATAGACGCGCGCTTCTTCCTGCGAGTCGTCCTTGACATTGGTGCCGTCCTTACCGCCGATGAAGTTCCAGCCATGCACATCGTCTACATAGCCGTTGTGGTCGTCGTCGATGCCGTTGCCGGGAATCTCTTTGGGGTTGGTCCAGAGGATGTCTCTGAGGTCTTCGTGGAGGGTATCTACACCGGAGTCGATCACGGCGACGAGCACCGTTTTGCTTTTCAATTTTTTCGCTTTGGCAAATTCGTAGGCTTTATTGACGCTGATGCCGTAAAAGCCGTCCTTTTCGTGGTCAAGCAAATGCCAGCCTTTGGGTAATTCGGTCCTGGCCGAAGTTCCCTGGGCAAGCAAGGTCAGAGGCGAGCAGCCGATGAGTAATCCCAACAACCATCCATTCACGCTACGCAGGCGACGAGTCATTTTTGATGTTTTTAGTTTCATGTGTAATGTCAAGCCTGTAAAATAATGGTTTTAGCGCGCAAAAAGGCCCAAAAATTACAGGAATGGTTTTATCGACTTGTTAAAATTCTTATTTCGGGACGGCAGTGAGCTTTAGTTCCACCCGCCGGTTAGCCATCTTACCGGCAGCGGTATGGTTATCGGCAATGGGATGTTCCTCGCCATAGCCTACGGAGTTCAGCTGACGCTCGTCGACGCCTTTGCTCATCAGGTAGACCTTGACGGCACCGGCCCTTTTGCTCGACAGCTGGAGGTTCTTCTCCACGGTGCCCGAGTTGTCCGTATACCCTTCGATGGTCAAACGCCAGTTCGGGTGAGCCTGCAGGAGCGGCACGAGGTCGTCGAGTGCCAGGAAGGAGCCGTCGGTAAGGCGGTCGCTGCTGGGTTCAAAGAGAATGTTGTGGGCGATATAATTGATCTGGTCCGTGGTCTCTTTTTTGATCTCCGGGACCGGCGCCGGAGGTGGCGGCGGAGGCGGAGGAGCAGGAGGTGGTGGGGGTGGTGGCGGGCAGCCGTTGTAGCGGGCGAAGCCGGGCACGGTGGGGCACGAATCGTGCTGATCGTCTACGCCGTCGTGGTCGCGATCAGGGGCGGGACAGCCGTGCCATTGGGCGGTGCCGGGCTGCAGCGGACAGTCGTCTTCTTCGTCGTCGATGCCATCGTGGTCGGTGTCACGGACCCTTCTCGGCATGGAACCGGCGGCGGTGAGCCAGATGCCTACTGTGGCGCCCACTGCCTGGTGGTGGAAGGTGCCGGGGTAGGGGGCGTTGTAGAAATTCGTAAAGCCATGACTGAAGTAACCGCTGAGCATCACTTTGCCCAGTTCGAAGCCGGCGCGGGCGTCGACGCCGATGTCCCAGGTCTTATAGGTGTCGGATCCTTTACCGACGGTCACAGCGGCGGTGGAGCTACTATATCGGCTATTAGGAAGCTCGGTGAGGTTCTCGGTGGTCACGTTGCCCGAGTAGATAAAGCTGACATAGGGCCCCGCGCTGAAAAAGATATGGTTGCTGCGGTTGTGGGTGATGGGGATCTTATAGGTGAGGTTCAGCGGAAACTCGACATAGGTGAGCTTCAGCGTCGATTTGTTGTAGATGGTATCGGTGGCGAGCGCGGTCAGTGAGTCGTTGTTCTTGTCATAGATGCGGCCCTTGGTGATAAACGAAAATGCAGGCTGGAAGAAAAGGCCGGTGTGGCCGATGGGCATCTCGAGCATGGCGCCTATCTGGAAGCCGGTGCGACTGCGCTCGAAACGTTTGGTGGCCGTATCCCAGCCTGGGATATGATTGGTTTCCAAAACGTTAGCGGCGTGAGCCCCACCGAAAACGGCCAGCCGGACCTGCGCCTGCAGCGGGATAAATCTGGTAACGAACAACGGTAAAAGGAGTAGCCATTTTTTCATAACTGCAGATAGAGGCTATAGACCCGTAGGCCAGCGTTATAACGCGCTATCCGGCATATTATTTTGCGAAACGCTTCCGATGAACCCTTAGAGATTGAATTTTATCCCTTGTGCAAGAGGCAGTTGAGTTGAATAGTTGATGGTATTGGTCTGGCGCCGCATATAGGCCTTCCAGGCGTCGCTGCCGCTCTCCCGGCCGCCGCCCGTTTCTTTCTCGCCGCCGAAGGCGCCGCCGATCTCCGCGCCGCTGGTGCCGATGTTGACGTTGGCGATGCCGCAGTCGCTGCCTGCAACGGAGAGGAACTGCTCCGCCTCCCGAAGATCGAGGGTCATGATCGAAGAGGAAAGGCCCTGCGGCACACCGTTCTGAATGGCGATGGCTTCGTCGAGGGTCTTATAGCGAAGGAGGTAAAGGATGGGGGCGAAGGTCTCCTGTGCGACGATGGGATAACCTGGTTCTGCTTCGGCTATGCAGGGACGAACGTAGCAGCCGCTTTCGAACCCGTCGCCGGCGAGGGTTTCGCCTTCGACCAGGAAGCGGCAGCCCTGGCTTTTCGCGGTCTCGATGGCTCGCTCGTAGCTGGCCACGGCATCCTTGTCGATGAGGGGGCCTACATGGTTGCGTTCATCCAGCGGGTCGCCGATCCTGAGCTGGCCGTAAGCTGCCATGAGCTTGGTTTTTACGTTGTCGTAGACACTGTCGTGAACGATGAGCCGGCGGGTGGTGGTGCAGCGTTGACCGGCGGTCCCCACGGCGCCAAAAACGGCGCCGGGTATAGCGATATTGAGATCCGCGTCACCCGATACGATGATGGCGTTGTTACCACCCAGCTCGAGGATAGAACGACCGAGACGCGCGGCGACGGCGGTGCCGACGGCCTTGCCCATGCGGGTGGAGCCAGTGGCGGAGATCAGGGGAATGCGGGTGTCGTTAGCTAGCCATTCGCCGATCTCGCGTGCGCCGTTGATGAGGCCGGAGACCCCTTCGGGGACGCCGTTCGCCTTGAAAACCCCGGCGACAATGTGTTGGCAGGCGAGCGCGCATAGCGGCGTCTTTTCGGAAGGTTTCCACACGCAGGTGTTGCCGCAGACCCAGGCAAGCATGCTGTTCCAGGACCATACGGCCACCGGGAAATTGAAGGCGGAGATGATGCCGACCACGCCCAGCGGGTGCCATTGTTCATACATCCGGTGTGCGGGGCGTTCGCTGTGCATGGTGAGGCCGTGCAGCTGCCGCGAGAGGCCGACGGCAAAATCGCAGATATCGATCATTTCCTGGACCTCGCCATAGCCTTCCTGCAGGCTCTTGCCCATTTCGTAGGAGACCAGGCGGCCCAGATCGGATTTGTGTTCTCGCAGCGCCTCGCCGATCTGCCGGACGATCTCGCCGCGCCGGGGCGCGGGCCAGAGCCGCCATTGGGTAAAGGCCTGGCGGGCCGCGTCGATCACGGTTTCGTAACCGGCTTTATCGGTAGCGGTCACGGCGGCGATGGTCTTGCCATCGACGGGCGAAGAAGAGGTAAATGCGGAAGCGGTGGACGTCAGCCAGACAGAGCCGGTCGAGGTGCCGGCGTTGTCGGTTTTAATATGCAGGTGTTCAAGGAATTCCATATATAAAAAATTGCTTGCGATCTTTACAATCGCAAGCAATTTAGGAAAAACTAACCACTAACCAGTGGCCTCAACCTTAACTTAAAATCTACTATGAAAAAACTGGTCCTATACCGGTATCTACCTTACCGGCATTGATCAATACGCATAAGACCGTGTGTAGGTTGCGTTTGCGGGGCTGAACGGGGCAAGGATCGGTGAAAAGGCCAAAAAAAAGGGTGAATTAGTTCAATTTGTTCTCCATCGCGGCGAAAAAACTTTCGCTGTAACTAACGCCGATGGGTATCTCCTTGTCGCCGATCCTGATCTTGCTTTTGCTGATGTGCTCGATCTTGCTGATCGGCACGATATAGCTGCGGTGCGCGCGGATGAATTCCCGTGCGGGCAGTTTCTGGGCGATGGTCTTGAGGGTCATGAGCGTCAGGATCGATTTGCCCGGCAAATAGATCTTGATGTAGTCATCGAGTCCTTCGATATAAAGGATCTCTTTGAGATTGACCTTGACCATCTGGTAGTCCGATTTCACGAAGATATAACCCTCGTGGAGTTCCTGGCTGGCGAGGTAGTCGACGTATTCCTTGGCTTTGTAGACGGCTTTCAGAAACCGGTCGTATTCAATGGGCTTCAGCAGGTAGTCGATGGCATCGACGTTGAAGCCGTCCACGGCATATTCGCTGAAGGCGGTGGTGAAGACTACGGCGGTATTCTTCTTATTGATGATACGGGAGAATTCGATCCCGTTGATATCGGGCATCTGGATGTCCAGGAAGAGGATGTCTACCGGGGAGGTGTCCATGACCTTTTGTGCTTCGAAGGGATCGGTGAACACGCCTTTGAGATCGAGGAAATAGATCTTGGCAATGTATTTCTTGAGGACCTCGAGCGCGAGGGGCTCATCGTCGATGGCTATACACGTTAACATTACACGGGGACTTTTAGGTGAACGATGAATTCATTGCTTTTTTCGTTGCTTTTGTCCTGGATATCCAGCGAATAGCGGTCTTCGTAAAACAGGTCGAGCCGGCGTTTGGTATTGCTGATGCCGATGCCCGTGTTATCCGACACGCGTAGCGTGGTATTGAGTTGTTTGTGGTTGCAAATACTAAAATACAACGAATTGTCTTTTATTTCCAATAGGATATTGATGGGGCTGTACTCGCGGGTGCTGATGCCGTATTTGAAGGCGTTCTCCACGAAGGGCAGCAACAGGAGCGGCGCGATCTGGCGGCCGAGGGGTTCGCCGCGGACGCTGAAGTCGATGATGGTCTTGTCGGTGAGCCGCATCTTTTGCAGCTCGATGTAATGCGAGGTGAACTGGATCTCTTTCTCCAGGGGGACGAGGTCGTTGCGCGCTTCGGTGAGCACATAGCGCATGATACTCGAGAGCTTCATCACCGCCGCGGCGGTATGTTCGCTCTGGGCGGAGGCCAGGGCGTAGATATTATTCAGGGTATTGAACAGAAAGTGTGGGTTGATCTGTGCTTTGAGAAAGGAAAGTTCGGCCTTTAGCTTTTCGTTCGCGATCTCTTTTGCGCGTGCTTCGGAGAGCAGCCATTGGTTGATGACGCGGATACCGGTGCTGAATACGAAGACCAGCAGGAAGATGGCCAGATTGAAGGGGTTGACCAGCGGGCGGACGCGGTTGGAGCCGCCGGGGCGGGGGCCCTGCGGAAAACTCTCGGGGCGCTGGCTGGCGCCTGGGGAGATGCTGCTGTTGCCGCGGGGATTTTGACTGGCGCCGGGGCTTTGACTGGCGCCGCCGGGAGCCGTGCTGCTGTTGCCGGCACCACCCACGACGACCTGCACATTCGGGGAGTTGCCGCCGGACAGGCTATGATAGATGCGGGGCAGGAAGGTGCAGAAGACCAGCAGGGCCAGGATCAGGGCGGTATAGGAAAGGAATTTCTTCTGGTCCAGCAGTTTCGGCAGGAACAGATAGGTGTTGAGGTAATAAAAGGCGATGAAGAAACCGTTGTTGATGATGAAATAGGTCGAGAGATAACGGTCTTTGAAAAAGGTGAGGTCGATCTCCCGGGGACGGGAAAAGAAAAGCAGGGGCAGCAGCAGGAAGCAAAGCCAGGCTGCCAGATGGATGGCGATCTGTACGGTAAGTTTCTTCATGTAGCTCTACGAAACTACCCGGAAATCGTCGAAAGCGCCAAATTTTTAGATGAATGGGGGTATGGAACCGGTGAATGGGGAAGGAGGCCCCCACCTTGCGGTGGGGGCCGGCCTTGCAGGTGGTGCTGCTGGTCCTAGAAGTTGAGTGCGATGCGGGTG
>DASYZH010000192.1:0-7372 GCA_035946435.1 Puia sp.
CCGGCTTTTTGAGACCAAAACCGGCAACTATGATACCCTCCTCGCCCGCTGCAATCCCTATTATGCCAGCCTCGATAAAGCCGGAAAAGCGCGATTTTTGACCCGGGTACAGCATTTTATCGAGGTTAAAACCTTTAATTATATCGATCTTGAACCCGACGAAAGCATGCCGCTGCTTGTTGGTGCCGCTGCCGTTCAGCTCACCTATGGGCTGGAACATTACCTGCTGGATTATTTCGGGACTATCCATATCCTCAAGGATCGGTATCGCTACGGACCGTATGAAACACCCTTCGAAGGTCATGTGAGCGAAGACGGCATTTACCTTTCCTGGGCGCATTTTCTAAAGGAGTTCACCAATTATTCGGACGGACAGAATGTAGGCCTCCATGAGATGGCTCATGCGCTCACCTACGTGAATTTTACGGTCCGGGAAGGCCGCGATAAAGCCTTTCATGATCATTTTATAGAATTCTCGGCCGTTGCCCGACCGATCTTCGACCGGATGCGGGCGGGCGAAACCAACCTCCTCGATGCTTATGCCGCTACCAATTACCAGGAATTCTGGGCCGTGTGCATCGAGACCTTTTTCGAGCGTTCCAATGCCTTTCGCAAACAGCTGCCTGAACTCTATACCTCCCTTTGCTGGTTGCTGAACCAGGATCCGCTCACCGCCGAAAAGATACTGCAGCCCAGCGGAGGCAGAGCGGCGCTTTCTTTTATGGCCTGGTAATCAATCTATTATCGGAAAAGTAGAAAACCTTTGCACAACGCTTTTACTTTTCAGGAATTCTTTTTATTTTGTCTCCCATCCGTACGATTCATTCCTCTTGATTAAACCCACCTATCGATTTCCCACTCCAATCTGAAAGCGATAGCTCCGTATCCATTAACCAATGTAAGACCTCGGTTTTTCGCTCATTTTCTTGAAATTCAAAAAGGATTATGAACCTTATGGAAATCGTCGTCATTTTCTCATTAGTATTGGGGGTCTTACTACTCAATCGCCCAGTTACGCTTCTAGCTCAACGCCTTTATACAAGACATCAGTTTAAGCGTTTTATTTCCAGCGAGACTTTTTATCATTCTGTAGTTTCTCGCCATTTCCGCTATTACAATCGCCTGGGCCTCGAAGACCAGCGCAAGTTCCTGTTCCGGACCTTTCAGTTCGAGCATTCCAAGAACTTTCATTACATAGAGGTGGAACAAACGGCGGAAATGCCCATCCTGGTGAGCGCCGCAGCCGTGCAGCTGACCTTCGGCCTGGAAAAGTTCAAGCTCAATTACTTCGATGATATCTTCATCCTCCGCGATGACTATCACTACGGATTCTATTCCCGTCCGTTTATGGGGCATGTGGATCAAACCGGCATCTATCTCTCCTGGGATAATTTCATGCGCGGCATCTCCGGCTATACGCCCAACTGCAACGTTGGCCTTCATGAGATGGCCCACGCCCTGGCCTATGTCAACTTTATCACCCAAACCGAGGAGGACAAACATTTCAAAAAAGAGTTCCCCAATTTCTCCAAGGTAGCGCGACCCATTTTCACTTCCATGCAGCAGGGGGGCGTCAAAAATCTCCTGGGTGATTACGCCGCGACCAACTACCACGAGTTCTGGGCCGTCGCCGTCGAGGTCTTCTTCGAGAGTTCGGTTCATTTCCGCCACGAGCTCCCCGAGCTCTATCAGGCCATGGCCCGTGTCCTCAACCAGGACCCGCTGAGTTGCCTCACCGGTAATACGACCCTCATCGTCCGTCCCGCCATCGAGACTGCCGACACGACCGCCATCGCGCATTAATTCCCCATCCTACTGAGAATCTTGCTGAACCGCCGCACATCCGCCTCGGGCAAGATGGCCGAGCCATCGACAATATGCTGCACCAGCTGCCGCGCGAAGAACGGCGCCAGCGAGCAACCCTTGGTGCCCATCCCATTCAGGATGCCCACAGCCGGATGCAACGGATGAAACCCTACAAAGGGCCGCCGCTCCAACGTCGCCGGCCGCACCGATGCCACATGTTCGAGGACATGGAAGGGCAGCTTCACCCACTCCCGCAACGTCGCCTCCGCCTGCCGGCGAAATCTTTCCGTAGGTTCTGCATGTTCAAAGGACCATTCGTACGACGACCCCAGCCAATACAGCCCATCCCGCCAAGGCACGAGGCTCATCCCTTTCTTGAAAACCGTTTTAACGGCGTCCGGCGTAGCCGCTTCCGCCAATCCATCGATCTCCACGATCAATGCCTCACCCTTATTGGGCGCAAATGGCAACCGCGAAAAATAAGGACTGTTAAAACTCTCGATCCCATCGCAAAAAATGATCCGCTGCGCAGTGATATCGCGATACCGGACCCCCGGACCCGATCCAGCTAAAGACCCTGCCGCCGAAGCTGCAGAGCCGGCCACCGAACTTGTAGACCAGGCCGCCGAAGCTGCCGGCCCGGCGCTTGCAACAACGAGCTCGCCCCGCTCGAATCGCTCCTCCCGCAAGATCCCCCGTGCCGACATCCACGTAGACGCCGCCGCCAGCAGCCCCGGCATGTCGACCAGGTAGCAGGGCGCGACGACCCCATACCCCAATTCGGTATGAAAACAGCCGTCCCATGTATGCTCATCGGCAGGCAACTGCAAATAAGCGGCATCTTCCTCCAGCCGTTTCAAAAAGGCCAGCCGCATCTGGGCCGAAGGAAAGAAATCGATGACGCGGGCCGGGGAAAAAAAGGCCGTTCCCAACAACCCCGCGAGACGCGCATAGGCATCGACGGCGAAAGGCAGCAATTCATCGATCATCCAGGTGGTGACGATACGTCGCCCCGTCACCGGGTTGATCAACCCAGCCGCCGATCGGCTGGCCGTAAAAGGCCGCTGCTCGTCGATCACGACGTGTGCGATGCCGGCGCGTTCCAGTTCCATGCTCAAAAAGGTTCCGCAGATACCCGCTCCAACCACCAATACGTCCGTATGTTCTCCCATCCGGTAAAAATAGGCAACTGGCGCGGGATTCGAGCTCCGGCCGCCACCAACTGGCGCGGCTTTTGCACCAGTTAGCAAAAAGCGGATATGACACGGCGACGCATCACGAATCAGCTGGCGCACTATGGCTTCAGAAAAGTGTTTGAGAGCATCAATCAACATGGTATAAAACGGGGTGTCCATACCATGGGTCTCGACGGGTTTATTCAGCACTGCGCCCGCTTGTCCGCGGGCACCGGCGCCGTCACCGGCATGGGCGGGACGGTTTCATTGCTGGTAGGCCTGCCTTTCGACGTGATCAACAATATCACCCAGCAATTCCGTGTTACCCTGGCCGTTATATATGATCGCCGGGGAAGCTATGCCGTCGGGTTCGACGAGTTCATGTCGATCGTCGCCGTTTCCCTCGGGGTCGAGGCCGGTCTCGTGATGACCCGTTCGCTGCTCGAAAATATCGCCGAACGCCTGCTGATCCGCATGGGCGCCAAAGCAGGTGGCAGACTGATCCCGGTAGCCGGCGCCTTTATCGGTGCAACTACAAATTATCTTTTTATTAAGAGTATCGGCGCCTCGGTAAAAGCGCTTCCCCTCCACCGGCCCCAGGATATCTAAGGCGCCGCCTCTACATTCACCCGGATGCCCTCGCTGTGATAGGAGAATTCAGGAGCATACATACATTCGATGGTGGTCACCCCATTGCTGAAATTCCCCGATTGCCCCGCCAACAAGGTATATTCAAAGACATGTGTACCGCGCGCCAGCCTGCTGAAGAACAGATCGGTGCTTGCGTCTCTCATAGTCTTATAATAGCCAAGGCCATCTTGCCATTTATATCCGCTCAGCACATTTTCCGGCTCGAAGCAGGCCGCCCGCATATCTTTCACATGAACGTATTCAAAATCCCGGTCCGCCCGCACGACCATCCGCACGACAACCCTGTCCCCGGACCGCAACGTCGCGTTGTCCGCAAGCGTATCCAGCACCGGCCCGCGATCCGTATTCCGCTTGATATAAAGCTGCTTCGTGACGCTCAACGCCGGCTTGCCATTGCCCGGCGGTGTGATCCGGTCGAGCATGTCGAAGTATTGCCAGTAGACCGCTCCCCAGGCCGGTGATCCGCCACCGTTTTTGGTCCGCATCGTCACCGTGATATTCCCCATGGCCGGACTGACGAAGGGCGCGTCGAAGATCTTTTTGTAATAACCGATACCCGCGTCGGCCGTCGCGCTCGCATCCGCGGGCCATTCGATCGTCTTGTCGCCCAACCGCACCTCGACCGAGCGCTCCGCATGGAGCCAGTCGGAGCCACCCAGCAGCAACGCATAACAGGCATTGGCGGTCGCTGTCGTCGTCGGCCAGTTATGGGTTTGCTTTTGCCGCAGCAACCAGGTCTTGAGCTCCCGGTCGATTACCGCATCCCCGGTGATGGCATGAAAGGCCTCGATAAGGATGCTCTGCGTTTCCACCGGTGCCTCATACCAGAAATAGCCGCCTTCCATTCCCTTCCAATACATCCCTTTCTCCTCATCGACTATCGCATTTTGCTTCAGCGACTTCAAAATATCCTTCGCCGTCTGCACATCGCCCGTTCGGTACAAGGCGAGCGCGATCATCGCTTGCATGTAGTTGCTTCGCTCCATCCATCCTTGCTGTGCCTTCTTCCGGAAATAGTTGACTGCCGGAAATACATCTCCCGGTATGGCATAATCGGGGAACAGACTGCGCATATACAGATAGTCGATGGGCAGCGCGCCGAGCCCGGTGGTCAGCGGCTTGCCGGCCCGCTTCTCGGCGGCCCTGGCCGTTTCATAATCTTTCTTCAGCTGCCCGTCCAGGTAAGGCATCGCCGCGGTCACGATAGCATTCACCTTGTCATTCAGCTCCGCGGGAATGGCCTGTAGTTTTTGCAAATGACCGATACCGGTTACAATATACTGCGTGATATACCGGTCGTCGGCGCCGCCCTTGAACCAGGGAAAACCACCATCTGCCGACTGCATGGCCGCCAGCCGGTCAAATGCCGATCCCAACGATTTGCTCATCGTGGCCATATCGAATAGCAAGGCGATATTCCTTTTCTGCCCGGCTTCCGTTTTACCCTGCAGCACCCAGGGCGTTTCCTCCAGCAATACCGACTTGAGCTCCTGGTTCTTTTGCAGATTGCTCAGCAGTGCCGCCGTATCCGCCGTGCGCCATTGCTCGAATACCTGCTGTAGCCGTGGCGAGCTTATGGCGATCTTGCTCGCCAGGGCATTGGCATATGCGCGTTCAAACGTCTGCTCCGCACATTCATAAGGATATTCCGCCAGATAGGGGAGACTTTGTACGGCATACCAGGCGGGGTTAGCCGTAAACTCGACGGTTACCGCGTGATGATTCAAAGTCTCGCTGCTCCTGCTTTTTAATAATTTGTCGAAGGTATAATGCCTGCTTCCATCGCCGGCAAGATTCAGCGGCAGGCTTTCCGTGACCAGCATCCGGTTGCTGACCACCGGCAGTGTAGCTGCTTCGCCGTCACTGAAAACACCCGCCTGCGCCACTACCTTGTAGGTCACCGGCCGGTTGTATTGATAAGGGATATCGAGTGGGAAGCCGACCACAAAGCTCTGATGTGCCTCAACGGTAAAGTACTGGTTCGGCTGGCGGTTCACAAACCAGCCATCTGCCGTTTGCCCCGTAGTAGGATCGGTGAGTTGCAGACTCATCTGCCCCGTGAGCTCGGAGTCGGTCACGTTGACGACTTTGACCTGCAGCTCCATTTTGTCCCCTTCGCGCAAAAACCGCGGCGCATTGGGCTCTACCATCAATTCTTTTTGCGTGACCACTTGCCGGGTGGAATAGCCAAAGGCCAGATCCCGCGTACTTGCCAGCGTCATCCATTTCCATGTCGTCAACGCATCCGGCATGGTAAATTCCAGGCTGACATTACCCGCGCTGTCCGTCCGCAAGTCGGGGAAGAAAAAGGCCGTCTCGCGGAAATCGGTCCGGGGTTGAGGCGAAGGTGCCGCGGGCGCGAACACACTCGAATCGACGACAATCGATGGCAAGGCTTTAAGCATGTCGATCGTTTTGGCGGATATGGATGTTTTGTCAAAGTCGTCTGATTTGTATTTCGCATCCATCCCCAACACCCGGCCTTCCAAAGCCATCTCGGGCGCATTGGCATTAAGCCGCATTGCACCGCCACGGATCCTGACCCCTAGAGGCGCCAGCGGTTCCATCAATTCGCTGTAAGGTTGAGGGAAATAGGGCGGCTTTACGCGATCGAAGCTGAGATACTGAGACATATCCACATTGAAATTGCTGCCGGTATTAAATTCCGTAGCGGAACCCACGGAAGGATAAAGGTCCGGCTCCTCCCAGCTATGCAGCCTGAATTGATCCAGCGAGGCATCATAAAGAGTGGACAAGACTTCCGCCGCTACTTTCTCTCCACGATGGCCACTGATAGACAAGATCCATTTTTCGGCACTTCCCGGCTCGGTCTTATCCCGGAAACTGGTGTAGTGGATATCCAGTTCTTTATTGGTCCAGGGTACATGCACGATCGACCCCTGGGTATACAGCCGGTTGTCTTTTACAAAAGCATCCATCACGGCGAAACCTCCCCGATCCTTTTCCGTGATCGCCCACTCCGTTTGCTTCCGATTTGCATTCAACATAAAATTGCTATACCCCGTCTGTCCATTTCGTTCGAGACTGCGGATCACATACACGTTTTCCGCCGAAGTTCCTGTACTGGTCAGCACTTTTCCACCTGGCTCTGCCGCATCCACATCGCCCGATCCCCAGCTGTATTGCGGACTCTCGGGTTTGCCCGTCTTCCCATCGTACAATTCAACGTATTGAAGATCTTTGACATCGTTTCCATATTTATCTTTCGTTTTCGCTTCGACGACATACCAGCCGGGCGCGAGCACCCCTCGGGGAATAGCCAGCCGTTGTTGCCCCGCAGTATTCATCTGGCCGCCCGCTCCCGCACCAGCCGACAAATGCCCCAGGGTGTCCCACACGCTCGCCCCTCTGGGCCAGCTTTCCTTTTGGGTCTCCTGCCGGTATTCATCATGCGGAAAAGAATCCAGCCACTCCTGCTCGGATAGCGTATAAAGATCGGGTGCATCCCACAACCGTTCGCGGATCAACCGTCGCGGCGCCTGCAAAGGATAGATGGCGACCTCCACGTCCGCAGCCACCGGTGTGCCGGCCAGATTGCTCGCGTCTACTAACACACCCCGCATACTGTCCGCTGGCATGCGATCACCACCCGGCAGATCGACGGAAAGCTTCAGGGCCGTATAACCGGCTATCACATCCGTTGACGCTGACCTCGTCTCGCCATTGATATCGGTGACATCGGCACTTACCTGGAAATCGAATTCCGGGTTGTATTTCCG
>DASYZH010000193.1:0-3229 GCA_035946435.1 Puia sp.
ATGGTGTCTATTGGAAGAATGGTGTGATTGACACCCTCCCAGGCTCCATGCAGATCGACAAGGTTTTGTTTGTTGGAAGCAATCTCTATTTTCTAGGTGAGCTTTTATCAGGCGGTTCCGGCTGGTGGGAAAATGGAACAGCCAATACCATCCCGGTCCACGGCGCGTATGCAAAGGACATCGCTGTTTCCGGTTCCGGTGTCTATATTCTCAGCGGCACGAACGCCAATGGCCTTTCGGGCGCAATGTTCTACTGGAAGGATGGCAAAGAAGTCGATCTTCCGAAGTCCAGTTTCGGCGATGGCCTTGCTACAGGAATTGCTCTCTCCGACACCAGTATCTATGCCGACCCCGATGTCTATGTCTGTGGTATGTTATCCGGCATTTTGTCCGATACGGCCGTTTATTGGAAAAATAACCAACTGATCTATTTGCCGGATGGTGAGGAGGCGGATCATATCGCCGTTTCCGGCATGGATGTATACGTTGTTGGAAGATCACAAAGCAGTCCCAGGCAGGAAGTTTATTGGAAGAATGGAGTGGAGGTCAAGCTTGGTACGCAATTTATTGCAACTTCGATCACTGTGTCAGGAAACGATTTGTATCTCGCCGGTTTTCTTGGGAGCCAGACACATCAGGCCTGCTACATGAAAAACGGGCTCCTGGTCAACCTTCCTGGCGGAAACGCCGCGTCGGGCATCGCTGTCAACGGCACCGATGTTTATGCATGTGGTAATACATATGACACACATGCGCTATTGTGGAAGAACGGCGTCGTAGACACCCTGGGTGCGGGCTACGCATCGGGGATAGTCATAGCGCCCTAGGTTTGCCGCCCCTAAATCTACCATCTTTCTTCATCCCCTGCGCCGGCAGCATCGTCCTGCCGGTAACGCCGCCGGGTTTCAATCTTTTGCCATTGGCGCTCCATGATCAATCTTGCGATGAGCCGGCCCGCATCCTCCCCCTTATTGTCGTCAAGCATTCCGCGCAACCGGTTTTCGGAAACATCGATCCGGTAAAGCAGCTGCACCAGCGCCCCAAAATCCCGCTGGATCAGGATATTGATCTTCTCCGCAAGCAGGTTCTCGAGCTCGTGCTCCGTGAGCGATGCCGGATGTTCTCCGCCCGCGGCCGTCAGCTCCCAACCATATACGCGGCTCAAATCCGCTGCCAATAGCATCACATCCATAACATCAGAATTTTTCCATTACTCCCAGCCCAAAAAGGGCGAAATCATATTTTGTCGGGTCGTCAGCATCCAATAACGCCAACTGCTGTGTAAGCTCCAGCGCCGCCGTCCAATCGGACTGCTTTCGGTGCAGCAACCCGAGTTTTTTAGCCACCCGCGCAACATGCAGGTCCAGCGGGCAGATCAGCTGCGCCATCGGTATCCGCTGCCAAAGGCCGAAGTCTACGCCGTTCCCATCGTTGCGCACCATCCACCGCAAAAACATATTGATCCGTTTGCAGCTCGAATGTTTCTCCGGCGAAGCGATATGCTTGCGTGTGCGGGGAGGAGTTTCGTCGAGACTAAAAAAGTAATGAGAGAACGCCGACAATGCCCGTTCCGCCTGCCAGCCGGTTGACGTAGCCATCGCGGGTCCGGGCCCCCGAGCCTCACCCGACGTTTCCCAGGGTCTTAAAAATGCATCCTCCAGCGAGTCATAATGACCATAATGATGCCGGAAGAACGCAATAAAATAAAGCAGATCCGTCGCATTGAACGTCCGGTGTCGGAAATCCAGCAATTTCTTCAGATCGTTATCCCCGTGCTGCAGAACAAAGTCATACGGTGCATTATCCATAAGCCGCATCAATTCCTGTGACTTTTTAATGATGGTCGTACGATTGCCCCAGGAAAAGATCGCGGTAAAAAAACCGGCGATCTCGATGTCCTGCCGCCGATCGAAGCGGTGCGGAATGCTTACGGGATCGTCTATAACAAAGGATGGACGATTATACTCCCCGACTTTCTTATCGAGGAATGTCCGCAGATCGGTTGATGCTTTGCGTGGGCTCATAGCTATCCAATGGCCTGCCGCAGGTCTTCTTTCAGGTCGTCTACATCTTCAATACCTACGCTGAGCCGGATCAATGAATCGCTCAACCCGTTTTTTAACCGCTCTTCACGGGGAATCGACGCATGCGTCATGCTGGCCGGATGATTGATCAGCGATTCTACACCGCCAAGGCTTTCGGCCAGGGCAAAGACATGGGTGGACGAAAGCAGTTTTTTCGCCGCCCCGGCACTATCGTCTTTCAATGTAAAACTCATCATGCCGCCGAAACCCCGCATCTGCCTGCTGGCGACGGCATATCCCGGGTGATCGGGGAATCCGCACCAATAGACCTTGCCGACTTTGGGATGCTCGCGCAGAAAATGGGCGATGGCCGCTCCGTTGAGACAATGCCTATCCATTCTTACATGCAGGGTCTTCAGACCACGCAGCACCAGGAAACAATCCTGCGGACCCGGGACGGCGCCACAGCTCTTTTGAATGAAATAAAGCTTTTCGCGTAATTCGTCGCTATTCATCACCAGACAGCCGTGGATCACGTCGCTATGTCCCCCGAGATACTTCGTGGCAGAATGCAATACGATGTCGGCGCCGAGATCGAGCGGATTCTGTAGATAAGGCGAGGCAAAGGTATTGTCTACGCAAAGGAGGATCTTCCCGCCGGGCCCTCCCGCCGGACCGTTGGCGCCCCCCTGACCTGGGCGCCCGTCCGGCTTCCGCCCCTCTGTCTTGGGTGCCCGTCCGGCTTCCGAGGCGAGTGCGGCGATATCCACGATATTCATCAGCGGATTGGTTGGCGTCTCCGCCCAGATCAGCTTCGTCTGCCCGTTGATGTAAGGCCGGATAGCCGATGCATCCTGCATGTTCACGAAATGGAATTTGATGCCCATCTTTTCGAAGATCTTCGTGAAGAGTCTGTAGGTGCCGCCATACATGTCGTTGGCCGCGATGACCTCGTCGCCGGGGACCAGCAGACGCAACACGGCGTCCGTAGCCGCTACCCCGCTGCCGAAACACAAGCCGTGTTTGCCGTTCTCGATATGCGCCAGCGCGGACTCGAGGGCAAAACGCGTGGGATTCTGCGAACGGGCATACTCATAACCCTTGTTCACGCCGGGCGCACTTTGTACATAGGTAGATGTCTGATAGATCGGGGTCATGATGGCACCCGTGGTTGGATCGGGCTCCACACCCGCATGTATGAGTTT
>DASYZH010000194.1:0-11356 GCA_035946435.1 Puia sp.
CGAGCTCTACAACGGCAAGGTCGAGATCGACAGTTCCCCCGGCAAGGGATGTCGGCTGGAAGTGATCCTGAACTCCAAGGCGTTGCCGGATCAGGTGAAGGAAGGGTAAAACAATCGGTTGCAGTGAAGTCGTTAAGGGAGGAGAGATTACCTGCGGCAGATGCAGGCAGGGGTCCCGGCCGGAGTCATCGGGTGATCACCGGCTCGGGCGGCAGATATGCCTTCTTACAGAAGCGGACTGTTGCTACCTCTGTGGCGTATGCAGAACGGAAATTGTTTAGCCAGGAAATTCAGGCGTTTCAATGTCTCTTCATCAGGAGGCGTGAGCTCCGAAGTTTCGTCCGGGACTCTTTTTGCGCGGGGATGTCTGACAATTTTAGCGGTCGGTAAAGCGGCCAGCGGTGAGCTAACGGAAGCTGATGCGGTGACGATGTTCGGCTTCATCTGAAAGGTGTTAAAGTTTGATAATATTGGTTTATAACACTTCTTCCTATGCAAGCAACTCTTCATCAGGGATGGATCATGGACAGGCGTCTTACAACAATATGAAGGTACGAAGGAAACTTGAACGTTTCGCAACGAAAGCCGGTTTTTTTGTTAGGAAAAAAATAATTTCAGGTATACGGCTGCGTAAATTTAACACAATTCAAAAATTAAATCGGTTTAGCAGAAACGGGCGTCAGTTTGTACGTGTAATGACGGATGGAATCGGCCGGGCTTTTCAGCAACAGGAGGCTGCGGGTGGTGTGGGTCGTGCTGTCCGCAAAGGCGATCGTACTGGTTTCAAGCAGCGCGCTGTCGGCGGCGATGCGGAGGCCGGCGCCGCCCGGACCGGTGATCGTCAGCCAGCGTGTTTCGCGTGTATCCATGGTCGTAGTCAGCGCGCGATGTGTGAGCGTGGGTGGGGAGCCGGAGGTCATGGCCGGGACAGAGGTGGAGACAGCCGAATCAGCGGCGCCGAACCAGGTGAGGGAGTCGAGTGTGGTCGGGAGCAGCCAGCGCATGCCAAAACCGGGGAGAATGGGGAGGTGTACGGAGTCGGGGAGGTGCTGGAGGGTATCGGCTTCAAGGATCTGGCTGACGAGCATATCGCCAGCCGCGTTGATGGTATAGCTGAGGTGGAGGAGGGACGCTGTTTCGGGCAGCGTATATTCCGCCCTTACGATGACGAGCTGGGGACCCGTGCTGGTGGAGAACAACTGCAGCCGCGGCGGGACCTGGGGCCAGAGCGCCGGTTGCACACCTGCCGTATCGCCCATGAGAAGGACATGGCCGGCCTCGTAGTGAAGCAGCCAGCCTGACTGTTTATCGAATTCGATGAGGGTACCGGGGGCAGTGATGGTAAAGATGTTGTTCGAATCGTTGAATGTCAATTCGCCCGTGGGCGGGATTGTTGCATCGCCGCGCCAGGGGCTGAGCGGCAGGAGCTGGGTAAAACTGGTGTGGGCATGACGGCAGGTCACGCGGAGCCAGGCTTCTTCACCGGCGGCTAGCCGCTTGATGGGCAGACGAAGGAGCGCCGTATGGTGGGGGAGAAGGGACACATTGGGAAAAAAGCCTTTTTGACCGGGAAGACCGTTGAGCAACACCTGCCATTCGATCCGTATATTTGCAGGAACACGGGTCGCTGCGCTGATGCTGATCTTGATCGGAGCGGCGGCAGTGGCGGGAATGAGGCCGATGCGATAAGGGATGGTATCGGTGGCGGGAAACGTAGGGGCGAAGAGAACGGCTTCCTGCCGGAAGGCGCAGCAAAGCACTCCGAGCAGGCATAAGAATAGCCCGCAACGCAAGAACAGCCCGCAACGCAGCGGCAGCACGAAGGGTGGGGGCTTTTTCATCATATGCAGTTTATGGCCGGGAGACCTTCTTCAATAATAAGAAAAAGAAATAAATTAATTTAGGCTAAAACGTTTTAGTTCTTTTCTTATCTTTATAGTCCAATACCCCCCATAGACATGAAGAAAGTCTCCATCAGCGATATTGCCCGAAAAGCCGGAGTATCGGTCTCCACCGTTTCTTTTGTAATGAACGACAAGGCGGTGAAAATGCGTATCAGCCGCGAAGTGATCGAGAAAGTTGAGCATGTCGCCAGGGAGATGGGGTATCGTCCGAATCAGCTCGCCCGGGGACTGCGGACAGGAAAGACCAAGACCATTGGTCTCATCGTAGAAAATATTTCCAACGCTTTTTTCGCCACCCTGGCCAAGTCGATCGAAGACGAGGCAAAGAAATACGATTATAAGGTAGTGTACTGCAGCACGGATAACGATGAGGAAAAAGCGCGTGAGCTGATCAATATGTTATCACAGCGGCAGGTGGACGGATACATCATCACCCCTACGCTGAACCTGAGCGAAGATATCTGCCGGTTGCAGGCGGAGAACAAGCCCGTGGTGCTCATCGACCGGTATTTCCCGCAACATGAGGAGATCCCGGCCGTACTTGTCGACAATTATGAAGGCGTTTCGCGTGGAATGGAGTATCTGATCGACAAGGGATACCGGAAGATCGCGCTGGTCTCCATCGAGACGGAGATGGCGCATATGAAGGACAGGCTTCGGGCTTATAGTGATGTGCTGGGCAGGCATGGCTTGCAGCCCGATGACCGGCTGGTGAAGATCGTACCCTACAGCAGCGATCATGAAGCGGCGTTGAAGGAGGTGGTGCAATTGCTTGCTTCGGCGGGAAAGGATGTCGATGCCGTATTCTTTCTTACGAATTACCTGGGCGTTCTGGGCATTGAAGCGATCAAGAAATTGCAGATCAAAGTTCCCGGCGAGCTCGCGGTGCTTTGTTTCGATGACAACGATATCTTCCGGTTATATACTCCCACGATCTCGGTGATCCGTCAGCCCGTCGAAGCCATCGGTCAGAAAGCGGTGAGCACACTGATGGAGCGATTGAAACAACCCGGGGAGGAGCCTTATCCGCCGCACGCGTTGATCCGCCTGGAAGCGGATCTCATCAAGCGGGAGTCTATTTAGCAAGATTTAGCTAAAAAAGTATTATATAGTATTTATATATTAAATTTATAAGCAAGACTACTTTATAGTAGTCTTGTTTTTTTTATGCTAAGACCATTATTGCTGCTTATTCTGCTACCCTCCGGACTATGGGCGCAGAAGCCTCTTTTTCAACTGCTGCCGGCTTCGGCTACCGACATTCATTTCAGCAACGACATCAGGGAGACGGAAGAATTGAACGTCCTGAACTATGAATATTTTTACAATGGCGGCGGCGTAGCCGCCGGCGATATCAACAACGACGGGCTGGTCGATCTTCTCTTCACCGCCAATAGCAAGCCCTGCAAATTATATCTCAATTTGGGCGGGTTCAAATTCAAAGACATCACGAAAGAGGCCGGACTCGAAGGCCGGCCGAACAGCTGGAAGACCGGCGTGACGATGGCGGATGTGAACGGGGATGGACTGCTCGATATCTATATCTGCTATTCCGGGAAGGACGCCGCGCAGCGCGGCAACCAGCTTTTTATCAACCAGGGGAATCTGCATTTTAAAGAGGAAGCCGCGGAGTATGGATTGAACGATTCCGGCTATTGCACCCAGGCCGCTTTTTTCGATTATGATAACGACGGCGATCTGGATATGTTCCTGCTGCGGCACAGCGTGAAAAAGACCGACAATATGGACCTGGCGAGTCATCGCGATGAGATAGACCCGCTGGCGGGGGATGAGCTGTTCGAGAACCGGGACGGACACTTCGTCAATGTGTCGAAGAAGGCTGGTCTTCGTCAAAGTCCGCTCACTTTTGGTCTGGGTATCGCCATTGCCGATATCAACAAGGATGGGCGACCCGATGTCTATGTGACCAACGATTATAACGAACCGGATTATCTATACATCAACAATGGCGATGGGACCTTTACCGATGCAACGGCCAGGAGCTTCCGGCATCTCGCGCAGTTCTCCATGGGCGTGGACATCGCCGATGTCAATAATGACGGCTTGCCCGACGTGCTTAACCTGGACATGCTTCCCGAAGACAACCGGCGGCAGAAGCTATTGCAGCTGCAGGAGAACTATGAGTCGTTCCAGCTGATGACGGCACAGGGTATACAGGCGCAGTATATGCGGAACATGTTGCAGCTGAACAACGGCGATGGAACGTTCAGCGAGATCGGGCAGCTGGCAGGGATCGCCGCGACCGACTGGAGCTGGTGTCCGCTATTAGCCGATTTCGATAACGACGGGTACAAAGACGTGTTTATCACCAACGGATATCTGCGGGATTATACGAACAAGGATTTTTTGCGTTACTGGGGTGATTATAAGATCCACAAGGCCATGAGCCGGGAGCCGGTGCGCCTGATGGACCTGGTACAGGCCATGCCCAGTACCGTCCTGAAGAAATATATCTTCCGGAACAACGGTGACCTCACCTTCACCAATATGCAAACCGCATGGGGGATCGACCAGGGATCGGTGAGCTCGGGCGCGGTGTATGCCGATCTCGATAATGATGGCGATCTTGATTTGGTGGTGAACAACATCAATCAGGATGCGTTTGTCTATCGTAATATGAGCCGGGAGCAGGATCATACGTCATTTTTAGCGGTGAAGCTGGAAGGGGCGGGGAAGAACACGGCTGCGATCGGCGCCAAGGTCTATGTCTATGCGAACGGCATGAAGCAATACGAGGAGATGGATCCTGCCCGGGGGTATCTGAGCTGCATGCCGGCGGAGCTGCATTTTGGATTGGGGAAAGCCACGGTGGTCGATTCAGTAGCGATCATCTGGCCTGACGGTTCGGGGCAGACGCTGACGAATGTTACGGTGAACCAACGGCTGGTGGTCAAAGAGAATGCCGATAAGGTGCCGGTTAAAGACGGGCTGCCCACGGGTCCCACGATCTTCCATCCCGAAACCCCGTTGATCGATTATCACCAGGACGGTTTCGGGGACAACGATTTCAAGCGGCAGTTGTTGATGCTGTTCATGTATTCCCGGCCGGGACCCGTGATGGCGACCGCGGATATCGATAAGGACGGCCGTGAAGACCTGTTCATCAGCGGCGGCAAGACGGCGCCCGGCCGAATCTATTGGCAGCGGGCACCCGGTGCTTTTCAACCGGCCGGGCCGGAGATCGGGCATGAAGACAGCTCCACGGTTGCGGCGGCGGCTTTCTTTGACGCCAACGGCGATGGATGGCCCGATCTGTATGTCGCCCGCGGCGGCTATTCGCTTTGGGAGCCGCATACGCCGGCGTTGCAGGATCAGCTGTATCTCAACGATGGAAAGGGAAACCTGGTTTTGGCCGATGGGTTGCTGCCCGATGTGAGCGCTTCGAGCAAGAGCTGTGTCCGGCCCTGCGATTACGATGGGGATGGGGACATCGACCTCTTTGTGGGCGGTCGCGTCGTTCCGGGTGCGTATCCCACGGCGCCGCAAAGCTATCTGTTGCGCAACGATGGAAAGGGGCATTTTTCGATCGTTGCCACGCCGTTCGATCATATCGGGATGGTTTCCGATGCCCAGTGGTTCGATCTGGATGGCGATGGCCGTAAGGACCTGATCCTTTGCGGTGAATTCATGCCGGTGATGGTCTTTATGAATACGCCCGCCGGATTTGTGGATAAGACGGTTGATTATTTCGGCTTTTCTTCGCCCGGGTTCTGGAATACGCTGACGCTGGCCGATGTGGATGGAGATGGCAAGGAAGACCTGATCGCCGGGAACATCGGGCTCAACAGCTGTTTGAAGATCTCCGAAAAGGAGCCGGCCGAGCTCTACTATGCCGATTTCGATCACAATGGGACGATCGATCCTTTCCTGAACTTTTATATCCGGGGGGTGAGCTACCCGTTCGTCAGCCGGGATGAGCTCAACGAACAGATCTATCCGATGCGCAAGAAGTTCAGCTCGTATGCGGCCTATGCCGATGCTACGATGAAAGACATCTTTTCACCGGCGGAGCTGGATGCGGCCCACAAGCTAACGGCGACGGAGAACCGCACCGTGTGCTGGCTTCGGCGGGACAAACACTTCGTCCGGACGGAACTGCCGATCGAAGCACAGTTTGCACCGGTATGCAAAGTTCTGGTCCGGGATTATGATGGAGATGGACATCCGGATCTGTTGCTCTTAGGCAATCACTCCGACAACCGGTTGAAGCTGGGCAGCATGGATGCCAACTATGGTTGTCTGCTCAAAGGAGATGGAAAGGGCGGGTTCAGCTATGTCCCGCAGTGGAGATCGGGGTTGAGCATACGCGGGGATGTGAAATCCGCGGAAGAAATGACGATCGATGGAAAGCGGACGCTGGTTGTAGGTGTTTCCGAAAGCCGGTTGCAATTTTATGCTGAACCGTGAGTCCGGTTATCTTTTTATTAATAGTCGGATGCGGCCCCGGGGCCGCATCCGATTTTTTTTACTTTTGGGTCATGATTGACGAAAAAGCGCTCTTCCAGGAGGTGGCTAAGGGAGATAGAGAAGCTTTCCGGCAGTTGTTCCATCACTATAATCGAATCTTGCAACCTTTTGTTCTGCGGCTGGCGGGATCGCCTGTGGCGAGCCAGGAGATTGTAC
This sequence comes from Puia sp., assembly GCA_035946435.1. Lineage (GTDB taxonomy): Bacteria > Bacteroidota > Bacteroidia > Chitinophagales > Chitinophagaceae > Puia. The sequence continues at coordinate 6,549 of DASYZH010000194.1, forward strand.
AGGAGGTATTCCTGAAATTATGGCTCCATCGCGACCGGCTGACGGGTGTTGAAAATCCGAAGGCATATATTATCCGCATCGCGGGCAACGAGGCGATCAACTATCTCCGGGCGCAGGCCAGGGATAACCGGCTTCGGGAAGCCGTCGGGCAATTCGGCGTGGAAGAGGTGCCTTCGCCCGAGCAGGGGATCTTTTATCGCGAGATGGAAACGCGGCTGAACGAGGCGATCGAGCGGTTACCGCAGTCCTGCCGGAAGATCTACCGGATGAGCCGGGAACAATATATGCGGATACCGGAGATTGCGGATGCGCTGAATCTCAGCGACAGCACCGTCAAAAATCAACTCGTCAAAGCCTTGAAAAGCATCCGGCTGCATCTCAACAGGGTTACTCCTACTATTATTTTTTTAATTTTTTTCTTACGCTCGTAGTCCTACAATTTTCCCCTTGCGTCTTTAAAGCATATGTCTAAGGAACGGATACGGTACCTGGTGCAGCAATACCTGGAGGATCGGCTCACGCCGGAGGAAGGGGAGGAATTCAATGAATTGTTCGAAGGTGGCGCGGCTGAATACCGGGAAGCGGACTGGGATCCGGTTTTCGAGCGGATCATGGCGAAGGCGGATGCAACCGGGGCCGAAAAGGCGCGTAGCGGCGGCTTGCTTGTACGCGGCGGCTTTCGGCGGATGCGATGGGTGGCGGCGGCTTCGGTGTTGTTCTTTGTTGCGGGAATGGTGTGGCTTTTGGAACGTGGCCGTCCCCGGCATTCCATGACGAGCGGGGCGACCGTTGCGGTTGCAGTCCCGGTGGCACATGATGCGGACCCCGGCAGCAGCAAGGCTGTCCTGACGCTGGCGGATGGAAAGACGATCGCACTGGATTCGACTGAGCACGGAGTGATCGGACAGCAGGGTGGGGAAGTGCTGGTCAGCGCCAACAAACAGCTCGTCTATCAGCAGATGGCTGAAGTTTCCGGCGGAATCGGATACAATGTGCTGACGACGCCGCGTGGCGGCGAGTACACGGTGGTATTGCCGGACGGGACGAAGGTCTGGCTGAATGCGGATAGCTATCTCCGTTATCCCACATCGTTTACCGGTGGCAACAGGGTGGTGGAGCTCAGGGGTGAAGGCTATTTTGAAGTGGCGGCGCGGGCCGGAGAGCCTTTCAAGGTCGAAGTGTTGCGCGGCAGGCGCGGGCCGGGAACTGCGGGGTTGGAGCCGCTGAACGTGGATGTGCTCGGTACTCATTTCGATATCATGGCGTATGACGACGAGCCGGTTCTGCGGACGACGCTCGTGGAAGGTGCGGTGCGGGTGTCGAAGGGTGCGGCGGCCGTGGTGCTCCGGCCGGGGCAGCAGGCGCGGTTGGAAGGAGAGAATCGGCTGGTGGTGGGGCAGGCGGATGTGGAAGAGGCCGTCGCGTGGAAGAATGGGCTTTTCAAATTCGACGGCGCGAGCATCGGTGCGGTGATGCGTCAGCTTTCCCGCTGGTATGATCTCGATGTACAATATACGCAAGGCGAACCGAAAGACCTGTTCCAGGGTGAGCTATACCGGGATGTACGCGTGAGCGAACTCCTGAAGATATTGCAGGCCAGCGGCGTGCATTGCGCCGTGGAGGGGAAGAGATTACTCGTAAAATAATCCTTAACATATTATGTTTTTTTATCGCAAGATCCTTGTGATCAGGATGACTATTGTCCTGCTGACGGCTGTGTGTCTGCAGGCCGGTGCGGTGGGCTATTCACAAAAGGTAACGCTTACGGAGAGACAACGGCCGCTGGAGGCCGTGTTCAGGGACATCAAGGCGCAAACGGGTTATGTGTTCTGGTATAAGCTGGACATACTCAAGTATGCACGCCCTGTAACCGTTGATCTGCGGGGCCAGGAGCTGGCGGTAGTACTTGATTCCATATTCAACCATCAGCCATTGACCTATACCATTATCAGCAAGACCATTGCCGTAAAATTAAAAGATGACGGAGGGGAACTTCCGCCCGGGATCACCGTAACCGGAAAGGTGACGGATGAGAAGGGTGTGCCGCTGGCCGGGGTGACCATACAGGTCAAGGGAGCGCCGGGAGGCGTTACCAGCGATGTCGAAGGGGTGTTCCGGATGCCCGGCGTACGGGAAGACGCCGTGCTGGTCTTTAGCTCCGTGGGATATCAGACGCAAGAGGTCCGGCTGAGCGGGCGCGAAAACCTTACCGTTGCGCTACACAGCGAAACGCAAAGCCTGGGGGATATGGTCGTCATCGGCTATGGCAGCGCGAGCCGGCGTAGTCTGTCCAGCGCCATCTCTACGATCAAGGCGGATGATCTGAACAAGGGCGCGATAACCGATGTCGGCCAGTTACTTCAAGGCAAGGCACCCGGATTGAATATCACGTCAAGCGGCGATCCCAATAAGCCCGCGGCCGTTATCCTGCGCGGCGCTTCCACTATCAATAGTCCCGGCGGACCTTTTTATGTGATCGACGGGGTGCCGGGTGCGGATATCTCTACGATCGCGCCCGACGATATCGCCAGCGTCGATATCCTTAAAGATGCCGCGGCGACGGCCATCTATGGTAACCGTGCCGCCAATGGGTTGATCATGATCACCACGAAACGCGGCAAGAAAGGACAGACCGTTGTCACCTACAACGGCTATGTCGGCACGGAGCAGGTCAGCAACCGGGTGCAGGTGATGAACGCACCGGAGCTACGGGCCTTCGTCACGAAGAACAACCTGGGTTTTTCCTCCACGGATGACAAGGGCGCCAATACGGACTGGCAAAAGGCCATCGAGCGGTCGACGGCCGTTTCCAACAACCAGAATATCTCGTTCTCCGGTGGCGGCGAGCACAATACGTATAGCGCCACGATAAATTATGTGAAGAAGGAAGGGATCATCCGCAATACCGATCTGACGCGTGTCATAGGCCGGTTGAATGTCGATCAGTACGCTTTTAACGACAGGCTCAGGTTCAGTCTGAACGTCGTGAACAGCTATAGCAATGGGAACGAGGTACCGTATCTCGGGGTGATCCTGTTGCAGGCCGCGCATTATCTGCCGATATCTCCGGTGAAGAATCCGGACGGGTCTTATTTCGAAGACCATGGTATCGGTGGCTATTATAACCCGGTGGCCATGCAGAACAACTCCACGATGAACGACAAGAACAACAATCTCATCGCCAGCCTCAACACGCAGGTGCGGCTACCCTGGGGACTTAGCTATGATGTGGACCTTTCCTTTCAAAACTATTCCAACTTACATGGGGAATACTATGATAGTTATTTTACCACGAACTATAACGATATGTATAATAACCCGGACCCGGGTCCTACGGGAAGGACGCAGCAGGCTTTCGGACCCAATGGGCAGGCCTACCGGAGCAGCTATACCAGCAACAGTAAATTGCTGGAGACGTTCTTCACCTGGGACCGGCATTTTGGCGACCATGCGGTAAAGGCGGTGCTGGGCTATTCCTGGCAGGACAATATCAACAACGACGGGTTCCAGGTTACGACCTTCAATTTCCCGGTAGACAATATCTCCTATAACAATTTTGCGCTGAGTGCGCCGTATGCCAACCCGAATCTGCCGAAGATCAGTTTCGGGCCGGACGGGATATACCAGGAGACGAAGCTGATCGCCGATTTTCTGCGGGTCAATTACAGCTACCACGATAAATATCTTTTCCAGGGGTCGGTGCGTCGTGATGGAAGCAGCGTTTTCGGTGCCAATCATCAATTCGGCTATTTCCCGAGTGTGAGTGCCGGCTGGCGGATCAACCAGGAGGCCTTCATGTCCGGCCAGCATATTTTCGACGATCTGAAGCTGCGGGGCAGCTATGGGGTGGTGGGGAATGCATTCGGGTTCAATGCCTATACCGCGCAGACCTTTAGCGGGCTGCTGGGAACCTTCTATTCCGGCGGAAGCCAGGTAAACGCTTATGGTCCGACGCAGGCTGCGAATCCAAATTTGAAATGGGAGCAGACCGCAGTGACGGATATCGGTGTCGATTTTGCGATCTTGCGTAACCGGGTCAGCGGCTCGCTGGATGTCTACAATAAGAATACCACGGGGATGATCTTCCCGTATACGGTGGATCAGTTCCTGGTGCCCACCGGATCGATCGTCGCCAATGGCGGCGGGATGAACAACAAGGGGATCGAGCTGACCCTGAATGCCACGCCGGTGCGGAGGGCAGATCTCTCGTGGACGACGACGGTGAATCTTTCGCACAACATCAATAAGATCACCAGTCTCAACAACCCGCTGTTTGCGGGGGTGGATTCGATCCCAGAGGCCGATCCGGAAGGTGGTGGCGAGTCGGGTGTCAAGCTTCAGGTGCTTAAAGCAGGACGGCCTTTAGGACAATATTTCACGCTGCAATACGCGGGCAAGGCAGCGGACGGCACTACACTTTTTGTCGATCATACGGGCAAACCCGATTCCAACTATGTGATCGGTACGGACTATCATTACCTGGGTAATGCGCAACCGAAGCTGATCTATGGCTGGGGCAATACGCTCAGCTACAAAAGCTGGAGTCTGAACGTCTTTTTCCGCGGGGTGTTGGGGGACAGGATCTTCAATGCCACCAGGGCCGACCTGTTCCGGCCGGCTACCGCAGGTACGGTCAATATACTCAAAGATGCGGCGGGTGAGCTGCCCAGTGATCCCAACGTGTTCCGGTATTCGAGCCGGTTTATCGAAAGCGGTTCCTATCTACGGCTGGACAACGCCACGCTGGCGTACACCTTTCATCCGTTCGCCCCCCATTTGCGGACGATCAGGGCCTATGCCACTGTCAA
>DASYZH010000195.1:0-13402 GCA_035946435.1 Puia sp.
ATTATGGGAAGCAACAACAGCAATGAGACCAATATCATCAACAATACGCAGGTGAGAGTCTTTAGTGAGGGATTGCCCGCGTATGATCTGGACAAGCAGGCGCAGCGTATCCGGCAACTGGGACTGGAGAATGATGGGAGATCACGGCAGTTGGCGCGGTATGTGAAGGAGATCGGCGAGCGATATGTCGACAATCTGCAGGTGGTGATGGTGTATAGGCCGGACAGGTTCCTGCGGGGCGGCGACCATATACCGTATCTGGAGAATGGTTATGCGGCAGTGCGGATCACGGAGATGAATGAGAACTTCAATCACCAGCACCAGGATGTGCGGACGGAGAAAGGGATCGTCTATGGCGATCTCGAGGAGTTTATGGATTTTGAATACTTGCGGAAGAATACGGCGATGAATCTGGCCAACCTCGCCAACCTGGCGAAATCTCCGGGTATGCCGCAGGAGGTGAAAGTAGAGGTGCGGAATCTAACCAATGGGACGCAGCTGTCGTGGAAGGCGCCGGCTTATGGGCATGTCAAGGGGTATTATATCCTGATGCGGGAGACGACCAGTGCGGTCTGGGAAAAGAAGATCTTTACGATGGAAACGGCGGTGAACCTGCCTTATTCCAAGGACAATTATTTTTTTGGGGTCCAGAGTGTTTCGGCGGAGGGGAATGAGAGTTTACCCGTAATGCCCGTTCCTGCAGGCAGGTAGCAATGTTGTAACTACCCGGCGATAGGATAGTTGTAACTTCAAGGAGGTTTCTGGCGTCACACCCGTTACAACCACTGGACATGCTACGCAACTATTTCAAAACCGCCTTTCGCAATCTCTGGAAAAGCAAGGGCTTTTCCGCCATCAACATTATCGGACTGGCCATTGGGCTTTCCACCTGCCTGCTGATCCTGATCTTCGTTATGGATGAGCTGGGTTATGACCGGTATAATGCCAAGGCGGACAGGATCTACCGGCTGGATGGGGACATCAAATTCGGGGGAAACCATTTTATCCTGGCCGTGGCGCCGGCGCCGGCGGGGCCGGCTATCCGCAGGGATTATCCGGAGGTGGAGTCGGAGGTGCGGTTCCGGATGCAAGGGGGGCGGCTGGTGAGGAAGGGGAATCAGAACATCCAGGAAGATGCTGTGATCTATGCCGACTCGACCTTGTTCGATGTGTTCACGTTGCCGATGATCGCCGGCGATCCGCATACGGCGCTGGTCGATGCTCATTCGGTGGTTATCACGGAGCGGATGGCGAAGAAATATTTCGATGCGGTGGATGTAGTGGGGCGGACGCTGATGATCAACGACACGATCCCTTATAAGGTTACGGGCGTAATAAAGGATATACCGGTACAGAGTCATTTTCACTATGATTTTTTTCTTTCCATGTCGGAGCTGGATGAAGCCAAACGGAATGAGGAATGGCTCAGCAACAATTTCAACACCTATATCGTGTTACGGAAGGGAACCGATCCCAAGAAATTCGAGGCCAAGCTAGGGCAGCTCATCTATAAATATATTGCGCCGTTGCTGCGTCAGGCCGTGAATCAAAGCGTGGAGGATTTCTTCAAGGCCGGTAATTCGGTGAGTTTTTCGCTGACGCCGCTCACGGCTATTCATCTGCACAGCAACAAGACGGCCGAGCTGGATGCGAACGGGAATATCCAGTATGTTTATATTTTTACCGCGGTTGCGCTATTCATTTTGCTGATTGCCTGCGTGAATTTTATGAACCTGAGTACGGCGCGGTCGTCGAACCGGGCGAAGGAAGTGGGCATCCGGAAGGTATTGGGTTCGCTGCGGGGTAACCTGGTTTCACAATTTATGATCGAGTCGATCCTTTTGAGCTTTATCTCGATGTTGCTGGCGCTGGGGCTGGCGTATCTGTTGTTACCCGTGTTCAATCAATTGTCCGGGAAGCAGATGGTCATCGGCCTTTTTTCACGGACCTGGCTGGTTCCGGCGATGTTGGCGTTGGTGGTGATCGTAGGTATATTGGCCGGAAGCTATCCGGCATTCTATCTCTCCGCCTTCCGGCCAATCGCGGTGCTGAAAGGAAATGTCGCGGCGGGTTTCAAAACCGGCTGGTTGCGTAATTCGCTGGTCGTTTTTCAATTTGGCATTTCCATTTTCCTGCTGGTGGGTACGGCGGTGATCTACCGGCAGCTGAGCTATATCCACAGCCGGGCGCTTGGATTTAACCGGGAGCAGGTTTTGATCGTCGACAATACCTGGCATTTGGGGAATGGTATCCGGGCGTTCAAGGAGCGGTTGCTGAAGCTGCCGGGAGTAGAAGGTGCTACGATGACGGGCTTTTTGCCTACCTCGGACAATCGCAATGACGACGCGATCTTTCTCTCTCCGGATCTGGATACGAAGAAGGCCATCTCGATGCAGACCTGGCCAATCGATGAGAATTACATTCAGGTGCTGGGAATGAAGATGGCGGCCGGGCGCAATTTCTCTACGGCCTTTCCTACGGATTCCAATGCGGCTATTGTCAACGAGGCGGCGGTCCGGCTGATGCAGGGTGCTGATCCGTTGCGGCAGGATCTGTACGAGCTGGAAGACCTTCAAACGAAGAAGCTGGACAGGTATCATGTCATCGGGGTGGTGAAGGACTTCAATTTCAATTCGCTGCGGGAGGTAGTGACGCCCATGGTGTTGTTTCTGCGAGAGAACCACGGGCAGATTGCGCTCAGGGTGAGCCCCGAGAATGTGCACCGGCTGGTTGGCCAGATCGGTGAGATCTGGCGGGAGATGGCGCCGTCGCAACCTTTTAGTTATCTATTTATGGATGATGCGTTCAACAATATCTACCGGACGGAGCAGCGGATGGGTGGTATTTCGCTGAGTTTTTCCTTATTGGCTATTTTCATTGCTTGTCTGGGTTTGTTTGGATTGGCGGCGTATGCGGCGGAGCAGCGGACGCGGGAGATCGGCATCCGTAAGGTATTGGGGGCTTCGGTGAGTGGGATCGTGCGTCTGCTGTCGCGGGATTTTCTGCGGCTGGTAGTAGTATCGGCGCTGATCGCATTTCCGCTGGCGTGGTGGGCCATGCATCATTGGTTGCAGGATTTTGCTTACCGGATCACGATAGGCTGGGAGGTGTTTGCTGCGGCCGGCGTCGCGGCGGTGGGGATCGCGTTGCTGACGGTGAGTTTTCAGGCGGTTCGTGCCGCCTTGGCGAATCCGGTGGAATCTCTACGCAGCGAGTAGGTCGCCGAGCGGTCTGACTGCCGGATGGGATTATAGATAGAGCTGCACCATATGGCGCCAGTAGCGGGCCTTATGCGATTCTCCATCCCAGATATGGAGGGCGTTCCAGATGCCTTTTTCCCACAGGCTGTTGCTGATGATGCGGTTGTTTTCCAAAAAGACATCGTGTTCGCCCACTACGAGGATGATCTCCATTTTTTTCAGCTGGGCGATGATCTGCGGGTCCCGCAGGTTGGGGATGAAGAGACCCGGCATATTGAAATAGATGGTCTCATTCCGATAGCCTTCGAAGAGGTCGTCGAAATGTTCCATGGAGGTGGTGAGGTCATAACGGCCGCTGAGGCCTACCATCTTATGGAACCGCAGGGGATGTTTGAAGGCGAGGTTGGCTGCATGATAGGCGCCCAGGCTACAGCCGGCAACCACGATGGTAGGATGCGGGTTCAGCTGCTGTACCAGTTTTTCCATTACCTCTTCGAGGACATATTTTTCGTATTGAAGATAGCGGAGGATGCGTTCGGCGGGGTGGATATCCCGGCAATAGAAGCTTTCGCGGTCGACGCTGTCGAGGCAATAGACCTGGATGGCACCGCTATCGATCTTTTTTTGGAGGGCGTCGATCACGTGCCAGTCCTCATAGTCGTAGAAGCGGGCCGTGCGTGTCGGGAAGAAGAGCACGGGGTCGCCGGCATGACCGAAGACCAGCAGTTCCATATCCCTGCCCAGGTTGGGGCTAAACCATTTATGGTATTCTCTCCTCATGGCTTCTTGCCTGATAGGTATTGCACTATGATCTCTTTCCACAAAGCATAGCCTTTTTCGCTAATGTGGAGTCCGTCCGGGTCCAGAAATTCTCTTTTGGGATAGCCGGCATTGTCGGTCATCCGGTTATAGATATTGATAAAATGCAGGTTATTTGCCTGTCGGTTGATCTCTTCTTCAATGATCTTATTGGTATAGCGGATGCTATCGACGATGTTCCAGCGGCTGATGCTGGGTTTGACCGAGATAAAAGCGAGGGGGATATCACCGAAGCGTTGACGGGTGCGGCTCACCAGCTGTTGGAAGAAGATAAATACCTCTTCCGGGTGACGGCCGTCACCGAGGTCGTTGTCACCGGCGTAAACGATGATCGATTCCGGGTTGAAAGGCGAAACGAGGCGATCGAAGAACCAGTCGCATGCTGCCAGGGTCGATCCGCCGAAGCCGAGGTTGACGGGTTTCCATTCGGCAAAATCTTCGTACAGGCTTTCCCATAGCCTGATGGAGGAGCTGCCGTAAAAAAGCAGTTTTGGATCGTACGTCAGTGCTGCCCTTTCTTTTTCCAGTCTTTGAACCTCATTTTCATACCAGACCATTAACTCGGTTTTGGTTGGTCAAATATAAGCGGAATTGTATCTTGCCAGCAAATGGCATATATGAAATATGTGTTAACCGGGATACTGGCGATCCTGGGTTATGGAATTATGGCGCAGGAGCCGGGTTTCGATTCCGGCGCGGTAGTGGCGGTGGGTGCTATCCGGCCGATGCTTATCGCGCATCAATTTGCGTTTACCGAAGGGGCATCGGTGGACCGGAATGGGAATGTGTTTTTTACCGATCAGCCGCAGAACCGGATATGGGAGTATACCACCGATGAGAAGCTGGTGCTTTTTATGGACAGCGCCGGCAGGTCGAATGGGATGTATTTCGATCACGATGGGCGGCTGGTGACGTGCGCCGACGAGCAGGAGCAGATCTGGTCGATCGCGCCGGACAGGCAGGTAAAGGTGGTGCTGCGGGATATCGGCGGTCATCGGATGAACGGGCCTAATGATCTATGGATCGATGCCCGGGGAGGTATTTATTTTACCGACCCCTACTATCAGCGTCCTTACTGGTCGCGGACGCATAGCGAGCTGGATGGTGAGAAAGTATATTACCTGCCGCGGGGAAAAAAGCAGCCGGTAGTTGTGGAGGCGACGCTAAAGAAACCCAATGGCATCGTGGGTACGCCGGATGGCCGTTACCTGTATGTCGCCGATATCGCCGGGGGTAAGACTTACCGGTATAGTATCGGAAGACACGGGTTGCTGGAAGATAAGCAGCTATTTTGTGCACAAGGTTCGGATGGGATGACGCTGGACGAAAGAGGGGATGTTTATCTTACCGGAGACGGGGTGACGGTCTATGACAGTAACGGAAAGCGGATTGCGCATATACCCGTTCCTGAAAAATGGACGGCGAATCTATGTTTTGGCGGACGGGACCGGGAAAGCCTTTTCATTACGGCTTCGGAAGGATTTTATGTGTTGAGGATGAGGGTCAAAGGAGTGGAGTGAAGCTAATGCGTCACCAGGAACTGCTCGACCATCTCGCGATAGGCCTGCATGGTATCCGGTTTAGCGACGACGTCCTGTGCGCCCATCTCGAGGCATTCCTGATAGAAATCCCTGACCTGGTAGGTAGAATAGACGATCGTTGGGATCTGCTGATAGCGGGGGCTTTCTTTGAGGAAGATGAGACTTTCCTTGCCCGTCATCCTGGGCATATTCTGATCGAGTATGATCATACCCGGCAGTTCATCGTCGGGCATTTTATTCAGCATGGCGATCATGCCCAGGCCGTTCTCGGCATATTCCACGATGGCTTCGGGGTCTACGTCGCAAACTATCTCGGTGAAGATCTGACGGTCATCCTCATCATCGTCTACCAGCAGTATTTTCTTGTACTTCAACATAATCAAATTTTAATCGTTCGTTCAATGGGTTGCGGGCAGGAAAGGACGAGCAGCACACCATAGGGTTGTATGGTGTTGATGAGGTGAATGGGGACCTTTCCACAGAGTTCCGAATCATAGTTGGGGTTGGAGCTCATGTTTGTCGATCCAGTTTTTAAGTGTGATAAATGTAGCTTTTGCGGCTTCGAGGATAGCAGTTTGTTGTTCCGGCGTCCGGGGCTGGTTGAGGAAGTCTTTATAGGTCTGCCACATGCGGCTGTTCTCCTCACCATAGCCGTTGAAATAGCTGGTGGGGACGGCGGTGCCGAGCTGTTGCTGGAGCATATCTGCAATGATCCGGCCGCCGAGTGTGCTCCCTTCCAGCACATAGAGGGCGCCGATGGCTTGTTCGACAGAGTCGACCTCCGGGAGGTCCCGGCAGATGCGAAATTCCAGGTTGAGCAGACCCAGATCCCGAATGTCCCAAAGCAGGTATTCGGCGCGGCTTCGCCTGTCGATATCGGGCAGGAGTTCCGGTGTCAGCTGCTTTTGGATCAGGGCTTCCAGGGGGGCAAAGAAGCCGTACATCCAGTTGAGCATATGGACGTAGCCCGCGGGTGTCTCTATTTTCTTTAATGCCACGATCATCTTTTTTTCGGAAGCCTGATGTTCAGGATAGGTATTCTCTTTAAGGTCGTTTGTCAACATTCGGGTAATTGTTTAAATATGGGGCAGATTTGTAGAAGAAATTCCACAAGTCTCTTGCCCATCTATGGGTGTTCGTTCGCCTTCCGCTTTGGAATGCGAAATACACAGGGAGAATTGAACAAAAACGCGGCCATTTTTAGGCGGACCTTTAGGTGGTCCGTTCGAGGCGGATGATCACCAGCTTGGAGACGGGGGTATTGCTTTTGGCGGCCACGGTGTCGATGGGTACCAGGACATTGGCTTCGGGGAAATAGGTGGCAGCGCACCGGCGGGGGATCGGATAGGGGATCACGATAAAGCGGTGGGCGGTGCGGTGGTTGCCGCCATGCTCATTATGAATATCGACGACGTCGTTGGGACTCAGGCCCTGATCGCGGATGTCCTCTGCGTTGAGGAAGATAACGCGTCGTTCGTTGAAGATGCCGCGATACCTATCATCCAATCCATAGATCGTGGTATTGAACTGGTCGTGGCTGCGGATGGTCATCATCATGAACTCGCCGGCCTCCAAGGGGATTGGTGTGGGCCTCGAGACGTTGAAATGAGCCTTTTGGTCTGGGGTGGCAAAATGGCCTTCGCGATTGGGATTGGGCAGGTAGAAGCCACCGGGTTCCCGTACCCGAAGATTGTAGCTGCCGAAGCCCGGGATCGTCTTTTCGATATCGTCGCGAATGGCGTCGTAGCCAGCGAGGTAGCGGTCCCAGTTGACGGCAGAACCCTGCGGGCGTGCATTCAGCGTGGCTTTGGCGAGGTGGCAGACGATGGCGGGCTCGCTCATCAGGTGGGTGGAGACGGGCTCGAGGACGCCCTGGGAGCTTTGGACGACGCCCATGGAATTCTCACAGGAGATCAACTGCTCCCTGCCGCCGGTGAAGTCGCGGTCGCTGCGGGCGAGACAGGGCAGGATCAGGGCTTCCGCGCCGTGGACGAGGTGGCTGCGGTTAAGCTTTGTAGAGACGTGCACCGTGAGGCTGCACTGGCGGAGCGCCTCGGCGGTATAGGCGGTATCGGGTGTAGCGGAGAGGAAATTACCGCCCATGGCAAAGAACACGGAAGCCTTGCCTTCGTGCATAGCGCGGATCGAGTTAACGACATCGTAGCCCGGCTCGTAAGGGGGCCGGAAGCCGAAGACCTTTTGAAGGGATTGGAGCAAGGCTATCCTGGGCTTTTCCCAGATGCCCATGGTGCGGTCGCCTTGTACATTGCTATGACCGCGGACGGGGCAGGTGCCGGCGCCGGGTTTGCCGATGCTGCCTTTAAGCAGCAGGAGGTTGGCTATCTCTTTGATGGTGTCGACGGCATTGGTGTGCTGAGTGAGACCCATGGCCCAGCAGATGATGATCTTTTTTTTATCCTTGAGGATCGCTGCTGCTTTGCCGATGTCCGTGATGGAGAGACCGCAGGCTTCCGCGAGTTCGGGCAGGTCGGCTTGCCCGAGGTGGGCGAGGAATTCATCATAGCCAACGGTATGGTCGCGGATGAAATCGGTGTCGAATACGGTACCCGGCGCTTTTTGCTCTTCCAGCCAGAGCAGCAGTTCGATCGCCTGGAGGAGGGCCATGTCTCCGTTGAGCCTTACGGGCAGATAGAGATCGGTGAGCGGGGTGGCGACGCCGAGGATGCCCTTGACATGCTGCGGATTTCTGAAAGACATGAGGCCGGTTTCCGGCAGCGGGTTCACAGAGATGATGGTGGCGCCGTTGTGTTTGGCCTTCTCGAGGGCGGTGAGCATGCGCGGCGCGTTGGTGCCGGGGTTCTGTCCCATGATGACGATGACCTCGGCGATATAGAGATCGTCGAGCCGCACGGAGCCTTTGCCAAAGCCAAGGGATTCGGAGAGGGCCACGCCGCTGGATTCATGGCACATATTCGAGCAGTCGGGAAGGTTATTCGTGCCGTATTCGCGGGCGAACAGCTGGTAGAGAAAGGCGGCCTCGTTGCTGGTCCGGCCGCTCGTATAGAAGACTGCGTGGTTGGGGTTGGGGAGGTTGTTGAGGGTGGTGGCGATCTTCGTGAAGGCATCTTCCCAGGCAATCGGTTGGTAGTGGGTGGCGTCTTTGGGGAGATACATGGGTTGGGCGATACGGCCCTGGCTGCCGATGTCGCGGTCGGTAAGGCTCGCCAGATCTTTTATCGAGTTTTTCGCGAAGAATTCAGGTGTTAGCTTTTTTGTAGTGATCTCGTCGCCTACGGCTTTGGCGCCGTTCTCGCAGTATTCGGCTATGCCGGAGCGTTCGTCGTCGGGATCGGGCCAGGCGCAGCTGGGGCAGTCCCAGCCGCCCTTTTGGTTGAGGTGGGCCAGTGCTTTGAGGCTGCGGGCGACGCCGGCCTGCGAGAAGGTATGGCGAAAGCTGGAAATGATGGCGGGGAGGCCAACTGCCTTATGTTTAATGGGACCTTTATGGAGTTTATAAAGGATGTCCGGGTTTTCGGCATTGGGCTCGCTTGTCATGTTATAATTTTTTACAGTTGGATCCGCTTTTTATAGCTGGATCCGCTGGGCACCGGTATAAATATTAAAACGTTGTGCCTTCAAAAAGCCGACCAGCGTGATACCGGACTCCTGGGCAAGCTGTACGGCGAGGCTGGAAGGGGGGCCTACGGCGGCTATGATGGAAAAACCGGCCATTGCGGCTTTTTGGATCAGCTCGAAGCAGGCGCGGCCGCTAAGCAGGAGGATGTGCTGGTCGAGGGGCAGGCCGTTGTGGTGAAGGGCATGGCCTATGAGTTTGTCGAGGGCGTTGTGACGGCCGATATCCTCTCTTACGACCAGCAGGTGGCCCTGGCGGTCGAAGAGACCGGCGGCGTGGAGACCTCCTGTGCTATCGAAGAGGTTTTGTCCTTCGCGAAGCAGGTAGGGTAGATGATAGAGCACGTCCGCTTTGATGGTCAATGGCGGCTGATGGCGATGAGCCGGCCGTACCGAATAGAGCGATTCGATGCTTATTTTACCGCAGACGCCGCAGCTGGAGCTGGTGTAAAAATGGCGTTGCAGTTTTTTGAGATCAGGTATTGCTCCGGGGTCCAGGGCGACACGGATGGTATTTTGGGGCTGGCTCGCCGGGCCTTCGTGTCCCGGGTCCGCTGGTACGGGGGGCTCGTGTCCCACCAGTTCCGGTGCCGGAAGAACGGCGTTCCAGGGCAAGATGCCTTCGGTGAAAAGGAAGCCAAGGGCCAGTTCCAGATCGTGACCCGGGGTGCGCATGGTCACGGATACGGACTGTTCGCTGCGGTTGCCGGCAGGGCCATATTCCAATACGATCTCCAAGGGCTCTTCCACGACTATGAGGTCGTGGGTGTCGTAGCGGTGGTCCGCCGAGATCTTTTGGACGGGCAAACTGGTGATGCCGGGTGATGTGATGGATGGACCGGTCATATCCAAAATTACATTAAATTAGGGGATGAATAATCTGTGTATGAGAAAACCCGGGTTGTTGTTTTGCCCTATGATAATCTTTATGCAGCTGCAGGTGTTTGCAGGACCCCCGGACCGGCCATCGGCACTAGAGCGCCGACGTTGGGAGGCAGAGGCCCGGCAGGTGACCATCCTCAGGGACAAATGGGGCGTACCGCATATCTACGGCAAAACGGATGCCGCGGTGGTATTCGGGTTATTGTATGCGGAATGTCAGACCGATTTTCCCCGCGTCGAAAAGAACTACCTGGAGATGCTGGGCCGGCAGGCCGAGGTGTATGGGGAGAATTATCTGTACACCGATGTGATGATGCGGCTGATCTACGATAGTGTACAGGCAATCGCGGATTATACTGCCAGCCCTGCCTGGATGCATCAGTTATTGGATGCCTTTGCCGATGGGGTCAACTATTATCTTTATAAACATCCGGAGACGAAGCCGCTGGTTTTAAAACATTTCGAGCCGTGGTATGCCCTGATGTTCACGGATGGCAGCGTATCGGCCACGAGTACGGGTGGGGTGAAGCTGGATGAGATAAAAAGTTTTTATAGCGGGCATTCGTCGCTGGCTGTCCATCATGCGCCGGTGATCTCGGATGTCGAGAAGATGGTGTTGACAGACAGGGGAATGGCTACTCCCACAGATGGGCCCGCTGATGAGCCTGCTGGTGGGCCTGCTGGTGGGCCTGGCGATTGGCCCGATGAGGACGACCGGGGGTCGAATGGGTTTGCACTTAGTGGTTTTCGGACTGCCTCCGGGGCCACGGAACTCTATATCAATCCGCATGTCCCCTTTTATTTTCGCATGGAGGTGCATCTGATCAGTGAGGAGGGGTTGAATGCCTATGGCGCCGTGACCTGGGGACAGTTCTTTGTCTATCAGGGATTCAATGCCCATTGTGGCTGGATGCATACCTCCAGCTATGCCGATGTCGCCGATCTTTATGCGGAGAAGGTTCGACAGCAGGATACGGGATGGGTGTACGAATATGAGGGACGGACCAGGCCGGTGCTGGAGAAGCCTTTTACGGTTTATTATAAGAAGGGTGATGTTGTGCAGTCCCTTGCGGTCAAAGGGTATTATACCCATCATGGGCCGGTGATGGCCAGCCGGGCTGGGAAATGGCTGAGTCTGAAAGAATATAACCGTTCGTTGAACGCCCTGGAGGAAGCCTGGCAGATCACCAAGGCCAATACTTTCGACGAATACAAGCAGGCTATGGACATCCGGGCCAATACCACCAACAATACGGTCTATGCCGATGACCAGGGCAATATTGCCTATTGGCACGGCAATTTCATGCCGCGGCGTGACAGCAGCTACGGTTGGTCGTTGCCGGTAGATGGGTCGATTGCCGCCACGGAATGGAAGGGGCTGCATACGCTTGACCAGATCGTTCATGTCTACAATCCGGCTACCGGGTGGATAGAGAACTGCAATTCGACGCCTTTTACGTCGTCGGGTAACAGTAGTCCCGAGCGTAGCCGGTACCCCGCCTATATGGCGCCGGATGGTCAGAACTTCCGGGCCTTGAATGCGATCCGGCTGATCAGCGGCGCCAATGAATTTACGCTGGACAGTCTCATCGCCAAAGGATATGATCACTATCTCACGGCTTTTGATGTTTTGCTGCCGGCGCTTTTCGATGCGTATAATCAAGCGCCCGACAGTATCCGCAAGATGCTGCAGGAGCCCATCGAGGTATTGCAGAAGTGGGACCGTCGCTCGGCCGTACATAGTGTCGCGACCAATCTTGCCGTGGAATGGGCGACGCGGATGCTTGCCTACGCCCCCCGGCCGAGGACGCCGGAAGATGGCTCCAACCAGGTGGGGATGTTCGACGCCGTGGTGGCGCGGTCGACGCCTGAGCAAAAGACGGGTGAGCTGCTGACTATAGTAAATGAATTGCGTCATCAATATGGAAGCTGGAAGATCGAATGGGGCGAGGTGTGCCGGTATCAGCGGCTCACGGGGAAGATCGTCGAGACCTATGATGACCGGAAGCCCAGCATTGCGGTAGGGCTGGTGGCTTCGACATTTGGCGAGCTGCCTTCTTTTGTGAGCCGGGTGATGCCCAATACCCGAAAGCGATATGGTTATTCCGGGAATAGTTTTATTGCCGCGGTGGAATTCGGGAAGCGCATTACTGCCAGGACCGTTGTAACGGGTGGGGAGAGCAGTGATCCGGCTTCGCCACATTTTTCGGATCAGGCGGCGATGTATCTTACCGGTCAGTTCAAAGACGTCTATTTTTACCGGGAGGATGTGGAGAAGAATGTCGAGAAGAAATACAGGCCGGGGGAGGAATGAAATTGAATATATGAACCGACACGCCCTACTGTGTTTATTAGTCCTTTTCCGTGGTTTTTCCGGCTATTGCCAGGATACTGTTTCGACCGGTTATGGTCATGTCCTGCCGGAAGAGTTCCATCCAAATTCGCCCGTGATCGATTCCAATGCAGACGTCGTGGTGATATCGGATGTAGGCCATGCCGAGTTGCTGGATTCCCCCAGGGTTGACTTCGGGCGGATCAGATATACCCGCTACCTGAAAATGCTGATCCGGAACCAAAAGGGTGTTGATGCTGCAAAGATCAAGATCGGCTTTGATCCCGATATCAACGGGTCCGGCAAGCTTTCGAGCCTGCGTGCCAATACGTATAATCTGAGAGATGGAGGGGTCGTCAAAACCCCGGTGGACACGGCAGATATGTACCTGAATACGGAAGACAACGGGGATGTGACGGAGTCCTTCTCTTTTCCCCAGGCCGGGGCCGGATCGATAATCGAATACACCTATACTATTTGGTCCGGTTCGATCTGGCGTTTTCACTCCTGGAACTTTCAAAGCGGATACCCGCAGCTGAAGAGTGAATTTACCGCCACTATTCCCACTCTTTTCAACTATGCGGTTTCCAGGCAGGGAACACTTGCGATCGCCCGTACGGTAGATTCCGCCAGGCAACATTTTGGTGATTACTGGTTTTGGGTACATTCAATGGTATATAATTTTCATTGGACGGTAAAGGATGTGCCCGCACTGGAACCGGAGCCATATGTTGCATCCATGGATGATCATTTGGCGGGATTGCGATTCCAGCTATCGGCGTATACGCCGGTAACCACAGGCAGGCAGAAGACCTTTTTGAACAGTTGGACGGAACTTAACGACCATTTCTATAAAAATGAGGCGTTTGGCGGGATCATGACCGGCTCGTCGCATTTTTTGCGGCGGGAACTACGCGAGATAGTGGATGATAGCCTGCCGGATATGGACAAGGCGAAGAAATTATTTAAGTATGTCCGGGATAATTTTATCGCTGGGGGCAATGACGTGTTGCCGGAAGACAGCCGGTCGATAA
>DASYZH010000196.1:0-18716 GCA_035946435.1 Puia sp.
CTCCTGGATGCAGAATAGAACGTCGCTGAACCAGCGTTTGCTTACCAGGTCCAGCAATTCATTCAGGCTACATTTTTCTTCCAGAAAGCTCTGGTTGCGGTAGTTCGTCGAACTTGTTTTACGTTCTGTCATAAAAAATCAGATTTAAGTGGCACTGATGTCTGTCCTTCGGACTAAGCCTGCCTCCGTCGGCTTAGGCAATGCCTAGGTCAGTGTTCCAACATGCTTACACAAACTTAGCTGATTCGAGGTTCATCATTCGTCCAATGAAATGTTAATACGACCGGCTGTACTAATTTTCGCCAAAGCATGACGATAAGGAAAAAACTAGCTGCGACATCTCCCCAAAAACGAAGTCTTCGACGCGGCGATTGGCTATATTTTAACCATGTGTTACCGTATTTTAACCCATGCCATCAAAAGGATAAAGTGACCGTGCCTTGGCCGCGGGGTGTTACGATGGTGAGCGTTTTGTCCTCCCGGTTGTAAGTGAATCCGGTGAGCACCGAACCATCCAGCCGGACAGCAGCGGGTTTCGAGGGAACGCCGATGGTGAAGGTACAAGGGCCGCCTGCATCATAGGTGAACGTGCCGGTGTGCCATTCCACCGTTGCAGGGATGTCGGAGTGAAACAGGAGACTGCCGTTCCTGCGCAGGGTCGTACCCATGGCGGCGAAAATGGACCGGCTGTTCCAGGTGATGGCCAGCGCATTTGTTTGCATGTTCTCCACCGTATATAAGGCACCCGGCCGGGTGGTAAAGGCAAATTTTTTCCCCGATGCGCTACCACTCACGATGCCATCCTTCTCCCGCGTGGTGACCGCCGGCATGCTATCTGCCGGGGTGGTCGTCAGCAGATTGGCCATGACCAGGGGGGCACCGGCGGTGCGGGCCGTAAGGGTAAGCATCCCTTCTTTGACCAGGTTTTTTTCCGTGTTCAACGTGTTCAGGTAATGGGGTGTTTCTACCGCCTGGGCGCGGACCTGTTCCGGTGAGAGGTGCAGGATATGAAGGGTGAAGCCGTCCTTGGTGATCGTCGATGCCCGCTGGCCGGCTTCGATGTTCGACAATGCGGATGTCTGGTAAAGGAGTGTGACGTCGGCGTCCTTGTCCGCGGGGCTGGCCACGTCCAGCATGAGAAGGGTACGGGGCTTCAGGAAGAGGACGTTCCTGCGGAGCGATGCGATCTTTCCCCAGTAGAGCTTGCCGATGTCGCCGGAGGTAAAAGCGGCATCCCGGCCGTCGAGCGCCTGTGCGATGAAGGCGTGATCGTCGAATCCCGGTGCGAAGCCGGCTTCGTCGCCGACGCGCTGGCTTTGGTGGTTTCCGTCGATAAGGATGGTTGAATGCGAGATGGGTTGGATGAACCAGGATTGGTAGAGCGGGTCGTCATAGTAGTGGCTTCCTTTGCGTTCTTCGATAAATGTCACGCCATGGTCGGAAAGCCAGAAATTTCCCTGGTCCATGTGCTGGTGGTTGAAAAAGGCGCCGGTGCGCATGACGAAGGAGAAGTCATCTTTCCCCCAGCCGCTTTTGAAGACCGTGGTTCCCAGCTTATGGAATATCCGGTCGGGGTTCTCATCGAAGGGGGCTTTTTGTACGGCCGGTTTCGTGTCGTACAGGACGTCCTCGAGGTTCTCCTTTTGTTTGAGGTAGTTGTAAAACCAGGCCAGGCGCGGTTCCTTTTGCATGTCCACGAGAAAAGCCCAATTCGTAAAGGGATTGAGATTGAGGGCCGCGTCCCCGAAGTTATAGAATTGTTTCCTTTCGAGGTTGCTGGCCCAGATGTATTCGTTGTAGGAACCGACGAGCGTTTTGCTGAGATCGACGTTGAACACGCGTTTAAGCGCCGGTATACTTTGGGACAGGTTATAAAAGCTGTAGGTGTTGTATCCCAGCGATTCTCCCCAGGCGCCGTCGATTGGATCGGTGACATGGGTCACGAAGTTATAGAGCTTCATGAGCGCCCCGGTGAAATAGAGTTCCATATCGGTGGTCTCGGGGCCGTCGTCATAGATGGCGGCAATATTGATGAGTGAGCCGCCTACGGTGGCTGCGAGCCAGTTGGAGGTGTTGCCGATGATCTCATTGTTGAGGACATACATCCGGTGCACATTTTGGACGATGTTTTTCAGCAGCGCCTGGCGGATCGTGGTCCGCTCATCGGGGGTCATAAGCGAAAACGTGAGGTCATAGGCTTCCGCGAGCTTATGCGACCAGGTGCCGGTACCGTGTTCGCTATAACGGCCGCGTTTGAGCTGCCAGGGGTGTTCCCAGGACGGCCAGGAAGCCAGTGTCAGGAGGACGTCCCGCGCGTATTCGCCTGCTACCCGGTCGCCGTGAAAGGCGTAGGCCAGGGCATTCCACCAGAGGGCGTCGCCGGTGGTCATAAAGTGCGTCCTCCAGGCATTCATGGTCGGCAGCCAGTTCTCGTCCGGGAATTGGTCGAGATCGTAGTGCAGGCTGGCTACGGGTACCTGTTCCCGTTGGGCCTTCGCATTGGTTTCGATTTCGTCGTAGAGAGCTTGGAACCGGGGTTCCCGGAAACGTTGCTCCAGCGTTTCCAGCCGGGACGAGTCGAAGAGAAGGCGGGGATGTCTGCCGGCAAGGTCGCGGGAAAGGATATGGATGGTCAACGGGGTGCGGGCGAGCTCCCCACCGTCCACGCCCAAGGCCGTGATCTGCGCAAGATAGAGACCGTCGGGGTAGGTCAGCTTTAGCGGCGGAAGCACCCAACGATCGCCTTTTTTTATCAGCGGGGCCTTGTACAATATGACGGATGAGTCGGTGTAGGTGGCCAGGGTCATAACGACCTTATGGGCGTTGAACTGCCATCTGCCGCTGATGTTCAACAGATCCCCGGCGCGATAGGGATGTTTGGCGATATAGGGTGAGAACTCCGGCAGCTTGTCCACGAGGGGTTCAGCGAATCGGAAGGCTACGGGCCGTTGTGCCTTCAGCGTGATGTCATCCAGCCCCAGGTAGATGGGCATGGCGGGATCGGCGGAGGGGATCATGGCCAGGAAGGCAAGCGCATAGACCCTGAGCCTGTCAAGGCCCGCCAGGGCCGGGTTCTGCCGGACAAGGTCATCGAAGCCGACATCTACCCAGGTCCATTGATTGGTGGCGGGGTCGGGGATGGTATAATCGATCTTTCCGTAGACGCCGGCGGCGAAGCGGATCTTATAGAACCGGGCGTGCTGATTGGTCTTGAGATAGTACCGGAAATGCAGCGTGGCGCCGGGGACGAGATAAACGTCGAACTGGTGCTGCGCTCCGGCATAATTATCCACGGCGGTATAAGGTGTTACTTTTTCGACGATAGAGGTATTGGGGTCGCCGGGGACGATGCGATCGAGCCGGAAATTCTGGTCGTAAGCGAGGTCCTGCCAGAAGGGGTACGATGCCCAGGCGCCCAGATCCTGGTGTTCAAAATCCTCGGTATAGCTCCAGGGCTCCAGCAGGGAGTCGGTGGGAGCGGGCGCCGCGTGCAGGGCGACAGGGCACAGAAGCGAGGCGAAAATGAAAAAATAGACGAGCTTTCTCATAACCAGATGATTTATTGGCGATCCTTTGCGGTGTGCTGAAATATTTTTACGATGGGCGGGTTATTGTAGTTGAGCCGTTCCGTTTCCACATAGTTCAAAAAGTCTTTTTCGTTGTTGTTGACCTCGCCGAAACTCCAACCGCCGAGGACCATGTATTCATAGGACAGGTCGCCGGTCACCGGCATGCGGAAGAGATGGTTGCCGTCCCAGTTCTTTATCGCTACATACTCCGGCCGGTATTTATCCTTGATGACCATGGCGATGCCTTCCCAGGGAACGACGAGCGCCGAATCGCCGATGTTCTCGTCCGGTATGCGGGCCAGGACGTTCTTGCCCATGGACACCACCATGCCGTTTTGATGAACGGATCTGTATTCCATCATGATCTTGCGGATCCCGGCGCCGAACTGTGCGCTGTCGCCGGGGGGCAGGAATTTTTTGAATTGGACGTTGACCCTGCAATAGCTCTTGCCGGCGATGACGGTATAGTACTGATCGACGTCGTAATACCCTTTTCCCGAGTTCCAGTTTCGCGTCGACACTTTGGTGATCGCCCGGAGCGGACCATTGGCGACGACGTCGAAGGAAAAGCGGGTGTCCTTGATGGGGCCCATGTCCTTGGTCGGTGAATAGAAGGCGCGGGCGGGGTGTTCCGGATCGGCAGGGTCTTCGAAGATACACATTCCGCCGGCTCCGAAGGTCTTGGCCACCATCATGATATCGGTACCGCATTCCCAGGGCATGTAATAGCCGGAAAGATTGGTAGAATATTCGGCATAGGCGGTGAGCATGGGTTTTCGTTTGCCATGCAGATCGAGGTCGTGGGGATACCAGAGTTTCCAGCCCATGATCTTCGATTCCATAAAGGGAACCGTATGCCGGCCGTAGTTGGCGACGGCGGCGTGGACCTCATGGGGATAAAGCCCTCGTTCGTAATGTCCGAAATAAAGGTAGAAACGACGGGTCTCGCCGGGCGCAAGATCAGTGAGGAAGAAGATCTCATCCCAGATGCCGTCTTTGTCGAGGTCGTCGATCTGAAGCTCGATGGCATGGCCATAGGTCTCCTTGCGTTTAAAATAACCGGACATTTTTTTCAACTCCTCACGCGAGGGTTCTTTGTTGGAGGGCAGCGCGGGGTCGACGATGGCTACCCATCTTTCCGGGATATCACCCACGGGCAGTTGGTTGCGCTCGATGACGACGGGCTGGGCAGTCAGCGGAATATGTAGCGGATTGGTAACGGTAAACAGTATGCGATCGTTGGGAGCGAAATCGCCTTCGGTATACCAGCCGTCCGTGGCGGTAGTCTGACTGGCGGAGCGGAGACAGGAGAGCGTCAGCAGCAGCAAGAAGAATGTGTGGGTAAACCTGGATTGGAACATGGCTTGTAATTGTGAGATGTTGGCTATGGCTTTCCGTAACCGGAGAGGATGCGCCACTCGGAAATTTTGTGGGTCATCAGCTCTTCGAGCTGTTTTTTGAGGGTCGGGTTGTCGATGGGAGCAAGCGCGGCGAAAGCTCGCTGCAGCGCTTTTATCTGCAGACCGGCCTTGCTTTTTTGCTCCGTGGTGCATTGGAATGCCGGGTCATGCGCTTTATCGATCCTCAATAGTCCCCAGCTGGTGACGAGGTCGTAATAGGCGGCATTGAATTGCAGGAGCAGCGGGGCGTTCTTGCGGCCTACATACCGGACCAGCGATTTGAAAAGGGCGAAGTCGGGGTTATAGGCGCCGGGGTTCCAGGTGAAATCCGCGAACGACAGGTATTTCAGCTTGTCGATGTCCCCGAACCCATTGAGATTGGAGTAATATCTCGAATCCAGGTAGGTAGCGAAGCTGTCCGGGTACTGGATATCGAAGGGTTCGAAGATATTGCAAAGCGACGACCGGGCCGGATAGTTGATCGGATAGCCGCCATTGGCGATCTCAACAAACCGGGCATAGGGGGTATTATCGAAGATCATCGGCTTGCGGCCATAGAGCCGGGTGGCCCTGCGGATATCCGCCAGGTCGTAGGAAAGCGAGCGAACGGTGTTGCCGGTCCAGACCATGGCTATGTTGCTGTCGAGATGGGCATCGAGATCCCTGAAATAAGGCTCGGCGGTCCCCCTGCCATTGTCGATAAAGCGATTGTTATAGGGCGGGGGGATGAATTCGAACCGGACCCCTTTGTAATGGTCATCGATCCATCGCTTTGTCCGGTTGGCGAGAAAGGCCTGCGCGGCGGCCAGGTTGGTGAATTGTTTCCGGTCTTCGGGCGTGAACAGGCTGTATTCGCCCCGGATGATATTGGTATGCGGGACCATGTCGTCCGAGCAGAACATGACGGTTTTTGCACCGGCGTCGAGCGGGATGCGGAGTACGTTCTTTATTTTTTCGAATCCGGCATCGCTGCCGATGGAAAACAGGTTGCGGAGGGAATCGGTGAGCGAATCGACGGATTCCTCCATGCCGAAGTGCATATAGGGATTCAGCGTGACGGCGGTGTTCAGGATGTCACCGTATCCGGCGCAGCGTTTTCCAACGGTTTGGTATAACCGGGCGAAGAAATCGCCGGGCTCCCACCATTTTTTGCTGAAGGAACCTACCGAATAAAGCTCGTTGAGTTTATAGAACGCGTAGAAATCGAGGTCTTTCACCTGTTGCTGCAGGTCGAGGTCCTGCCGGGCCAGCTGTTTTGCAATGGCGGAATCCGCGAGGGTTTTGTTTTGCTGCAGAGACCATTTATTGGTAAAGGCCATCAGCACGACCGAGCGGCCGGCGATCTCGGGGTAATCGGTGATGTCGGCGCAGTCGATCGTTACATTTTGATCGTCGATGAGCTGGCACAGGGTGGTGACGGCGTAAAACCAGCCAACGGACGTATTTGCCCCCAGATAGATCCTGCTCCCCCGGCTGCGGATAAAATATCCCTGATCTTTCCCCCGGATAGCGGCGAAGGCTTCATCGAAATCGCCGGCGGGCGCCGTGCCTGTATGCAGCAACACGATCTCCGTGCGGGAAGAAGAACCGATCTCCGTGCGGGACGAGGAACCGGCTGCGGCCGCGTTGCCGATGGTGAGAGAGACGTGTCTTACTTTCCCCAGCCGTTGCCGGAGCAGGAGAAGGGCGCTGCGACTTTCGGGTGAGCTGCTGTCGGGGCAGATGATGCGGATAGATTTTTTGCCGAGCATGATGCGGTGTTCGTTGGAGACGGAGCGGGGCGTCGGGATGAGCAGCTGCGCCAGGGAATATTGCCGGTGAAAAAAGGAATCCGTACGTTCTTCGGGAGTAAAGTTCCACCGGGAAAGCCGGAGATCGACATTGTCCACCCAAATCGTTCCGCTGCATTTCAATCCGAAGAAGATCCTGACGTAGGCACAGTTCTCGGGCATGTCTCCTTCCGAGAACGGATAGGTCCAGGTCTCGCCGTGGATACGCGCCCAGGGAAACCGGTCGATCAGCGGGTAGTTGGAGAAAGCGAAGCCTTTGAAGCTATTGTCGATCTTCCGGTTGATGTACTCGCACCAGATACCGGGGGAAATTTCCTTTTTATCTTTGTCGTAGAATACCAGGTGGATATCGATGTTCTTATCGATGCGCGTGGTGAATCTGTCGAGATAGGTGCTAGGGATGATCTTTTCCGCCCGGATGTCGAAATAGAGATCGAAATTGGCCGGTATGACCCGGATATAGTCGCTGAGGATGCCATACGCCTGGTCGCCGACCTCGTCGACCTCTTCGAAGGTCCGGCTGATCCTCACGGCATGTCTGCTGTGAAAGGCGTCGTCACCGGTGTACCGCGCCTTATCGGCCGTATCCGTGAGCTCGACGTTTTTTCCCACGACGCTCCAATGCGTCAATTTCTGTTCGAAAGAAGCATTGGGGACAAGGTTGCCTTTGTTATAGCAGGATTGTCGCACGGCGAGCGGAATGGACAAGGGATCGATCCCGTAAGAGGCTTGGGCTTGCAGCAGCGGGCAAGAGCGAAGGACAATATATATAAGGAGTGCAGTTAGGCGTGTGCCGTTCTTTCTTGCCATCGTTGCGAATTTGCTATTCGATGTAAAGACAAGATTTCAGGCGCGGCGGGTGAAGGCGTTGGAAAAAATGTTATATTAGCAAAGCATATTTAAACTGGTTCTGGCTCTTATGCATGGGTACGACGACAATCAACTGCTCGCTTTAATTAAAGGAGGATCGGTAAAAGCTTATGAGATCCTTTTTGAACGCTACTACAGGTTCTTATGCCTGGAAGCGTCGTTATTCCTGTTGGACCAGGCGGAAGCGGAGGACGTGGTGCTGGAGTTGTTTGTGGAAATGTGGGATAAGCAGATCTTTAGAATGATCGATCGATCCATCAAGGCCTATCTCTATCGGGCTATACGTAACAAATGTATCAATGCGCTAAGGAAGCGAAAGATCGTTCATAAAAAGCAGCGGCAGTATGAGCAGCGGGCTCAGCGCGAGGGAGCGGCTTGCGGAATAGAGCAGCGGGAGCTGGCGGCGAGTATCCACCAGGTCTTGCAGGAATTTCCGGCGCAGCGTTTGCGGGCATTTACGTTAGTGTATATCGAGAAGAAGCGCTACCAGGAAGCGGCGGAGGAGATGGGTTTGAGCGTCAACAGCGTTAAGACCCATCTGAAGCTCGCGATCCAGGTGTTACGAAACAAATTAGACAAGTTCAGATGAGCGGGACGGCATTGTCCCTATAAACCTTATTAATATAGAATGAAACAGGGTGCCATGTATATCGAGCAATTGATGGTCGAGAAGTTGTCGGGGATTATCGATGGCGAGTCTTCTGCCTACCTGGATGAGCTGATCAGCAGGGATGCAGCGGTGAGAGGCCGCTGGGAACAATTGTCGAAGGATTTCGGGCGGCTGGGCGGTACGCATTATGCCGAGGGGCTCGACGCTGCGGCGGTGTTGAGCCGGCTACGGTCGGAGATCGATAGCCGGAATAGCGCAGGGGCGACTGAAAGCAAGGCGAGGGTGATTCCGGTCAGGCGGCTGGTGGTCGCCGCTTCCCTGGCGATACCGCTGGTCGTGGCGGGGATGTTATTCCTGTCCAGGCGTGAAGCGGCTCCCCTGACGACGGCTTCGAAAGTTGCGGACAAGCGGGTAAAGCTCTATCTCGATGACGGCCGGGTGATCGACCTGCCTGCCGATGGTAACGGGATGACGGCCGATGTTCACCAGGTCGTCGGGGACGTGAAGCTGAATGCAGGCAATGGCAGCCTCAGCTATACTCCGCCGCAGGATGGGGCGGACATCACGCTGAATACCCTGGTGATCCCGGCGACCCGGACGTATAAGCTGACCCTGGCCGATGGCGTCGAGGTCTGGCTGAACAGCGAATCCAGCCTGAAGTTCCCTTTCTCTCTTGGAAAGGACAAACGAGAGGTATGGGTTTCCGGAGAAGCTTATTTCAAGGTGCCAGCAGAAGCGCACCGGCCGTTTATCGTTCATACCGCTGCTTTCGATGTACAGGTCCTGGGAACCGAGTTCAATGTCAACACGTATGATACATCGCGGGTCACGGCTTCGCTGGTATCCGGGGCGATCAATGCCCGGTCCGCGGATGGAGCGGGGATGGTGATAAAGCCGGGTTACAGGGCTTCGTATTCGGGGGGGAGCGGGTTTCGGTTAGCCCGCTTCGATAGTCAGGACCTGAGCTGGATCAACGGGATCTATTATTTCGATCATACTTTCCTGAAGGATATTGCCCGCGCTATCCGGCGCTGGTATGGAACGGAGCTGGTTTTCGACGATCCCGGGACTGCCAGCCTGCAGTTCACCGGGGCCATGTTCAAGGACAAGCCATTGAAGGAGTTTCTCGATAATCTCGAGCAGACCTCCGGTATCCGGTATACAGCCGATAAGGGGGTCATCCATTTGCATGCCGCCGGCCGGTCGTGATCTTAAGCCGGTAAAAATTTTTTTTTCGCGGGCTTCACCCAATCTCACCGGGATCTTGTCTTATGGCCGGAATCTTCCTTTATCGGTAATAACTCCTGCTATGAGTAAAGGTCTAATTAAAATTGCGCGTTCGCGCCCGGGGTATTCTATCGCCCCCTTTTTATTCGCTCTGCTGCTTGCACATTCGAGCCTGTATGCCAGCCAGGACTCGGCTTATGTAAACCTACAGGGCAAACGAATAACTATTGCAAGTGTCTTCAAAGCCTTGCAACAGCAAACGGGTTACATTGTCTTTTATGACAACAGTTTGCTCAACGACCAGGAAAAGGTCGATGTCAATTTTCTGCATTCCAGTGTGCCGGACATCATCAGTTTTGTCATCAACGGCAAGGACCTTACCTATGTGGTCAAGGAACGGTTTATCCTGCTGAAGAAGAAGCAACAGGCTGCTCCTAAAGCCGGTGGGAATGGGGCCGCCGGTGCCGGGAACGGCACCGTGAACGGCGTGGCGACGGCTCCGCAGGACTTCCCGGTGTCGGGGGTCGTGAAGAACGCGGAGGGAGAGCCGTTATCCGGCGTCAGCGTGACACTCAAAGGCACGCGGATCGGGACCAGCACGAATGTCCGGGGGGAGTTTACGCTTACCCTTCCGACGGAAACAGGAGTCCTTATCTTTTCCTACGTGGGCTATGAAAAACAGGAGTTAAAGGTCGGCCGCGAATCGAAGGTCACCGTAAAGCTGGTGATGGCCAGCAATTCCCTGAACCAGATCGTCGTCACGGCGTTGGGTCTGAGACAGGAGAAGAAGTCGTTGACCTATGCTACACAGAGTGTCAGTACCGAGCAGCTCACCGAAGCCAGGGAGCTCAATGTCATGAACAGCCTCGAGGGGAAAGTGGCCGGGTTAAGTATCAGCCAGAACGGCGGCGGCGTCGGAGGCGCATCGCGCGTGGTGCTGCGAGGCAACCGGAGCATTTTTGGCGACAGCCAGCCCCTGTATGTGGTCGACGGTGTGCCGACTATTGGCTACCCGGAAGACCTGGACCCGGATAACTTTGCCAGCATCAACGTACTCAAGGGGGCGAATGCAGCGGCGCTTTACGGAAGCGATGCACAAAACGGCGCTATCATCATTACGACGAAGAAGGGGAGGGCGGACAGGAATATGATCTCCGTAAATAACACGTTTATGCTTCAGCAAGCGGATATGGGCCTGCCTTTCCAAAACCTGTATGGCCAGGGTGATCTCGGCGCCTATCAATCGGGGTCTGCTTACGCCTGGGGCCCACAGATGACGGGGCAGACGGTAGCCAGCTGGACGCTTGATCCTTCCAGGGCCGGGGAGACTTATGCCATGTCTCCCCAGCCGCACAATGTCATGGATCTTTTTCACAACGGATATACGATCAGCAGCAATGTGCAGATGAGCACAGGTACGGAGAAGTCGCAGACCTTCTTCTCGATGACCTCTACCGAAGGTTCGGGTATCCTCCCGCTCAATACACTGCTCAGAGAGTCCTTCCTGCTGAGAACGACCAATAAGCTCACGGACAAGCTGACGCTCGATGCCAAGATGAACTACACGCTCCAGAATACGAATAACCCTACCCGTGAGAGCGCCGACAATTATAACCCTGTGCAGCAGATCTACACTATGCCGCGGAACATCCGGACCAAGGATGCTAAGCGGTACGAGTACTTGAACGCCAACGGGCTGCTGCAGCAGGATTATTGGGCGCCGGGCGTCGTCAGCACAGCGGAGAACCCGTATTGGGTGCTGAATCGCAACCTGAGCTATGACAAGCTCAACCGGTTCACAGGTATGGTCTCGCTGACGTATGATCTCGCCAAAGACCTGAACCTGATGGTGCGCGGCTCTTACGACCGGCTGAATGATAATGGCCAGCAGATGGATTATGACGGGACGCTCGTGCGGGCTCCCTATGGGCGATACACGGTTACGAAAAGCTTCACGTACAATCTGAACAGCGATTTTCTACTTTCGTACACCAGGAAGCTGAGCGACGACTGGAAATTCGATGTACATGCCGGGGGCAATCTCAAGTACGTCAACAATGATACCATGAGCGCCAATACGGGTGTCGCCTTGCTCGTGCCAAATTTCTTCAGCCTATCCAATTCCAATCTGCCCGTGACCAGCTATAGCCCCGGCGCGCCGCTGGATATCCAGAGTCTCTATGCCTTCGGCAATATCAATTGGCGGGAGGCCGTCTATCTGAGTGTGACGGGTCGTAACGACTGGAGCTCGACACTGCCTGCCAACAGCCGTTCCTATTTTTATCCTTCTGTGGGCGCTTCGGTGCTGCTGAACAGCCTGATCCCCGATTTTCCCAAAGTGTTCAGCATCGCCAAGCTGCGGGCATCGTACGCCAAGGTAGGGAGCAGTGCGCCGCCCTTCATGCTACAACGATTCGCGACCTTTTCTTCCGGCGGTACGAACGGTTTTTTGCAGCTCAACGGTATCCTTCCAAACACGGAGCTGAAGCCGGAGCAGACCACGTCCACCGAAGCCGGTTTCAACGTCGGCTTTTTCAAGGGCAGGCTGGGGCTCGACTTCACTTATTACAACACCAATACCGGCAATCAATTGTTTACGATATCGCTTCCGGTAGGCAGCGGCGCCTCTTCCTTATATACCAATGGCGGCGATGTCCGGAACAGAGGGGTGGAGATCGAGCTGAATACCGTCCCGGTGGAAGTCGGCCATTTCCGGTGGGAGCTCGATTTCAATTTTTCGCATGTCAGGAACACGGTTGTCCGGGTCTCCGACCAACGGCCGAAGGTCATCGTGGCCAACCAAAGCTATATCTCTCAATACGTGATCCAGCAGGGAAAGAATTTCGGCGATATGTACACCTTTGGCCTGGTGAGGGATAGTCTTGGCCGGGTGATCGTAGCCGCAAACGGGTTGCCGGAGATCACTTCTTCCCAGAGCGTTGACGTAGGGACCTATACGCCGGATTGGATGGGAGGTATATCCAGCACGATAAGCTATAAGAACCTCAGCTTTTCCTTTGTGATCGATCACCGCCAGGGGGGCGTGGTAGAAGACTATACGGACGCCAACCTGGTTTATTTCGGGTTGTCCAAGGCTACGGTCAACGGCAGGAACGGCGGCCTCGTTTTTGGTCAGAACTTCTTTTCCAATTATAAGACGGTGACGACCACCGGGAAAGAGAACACCACGCCCGTGACCGCCGAGTCCTTCTGGAAGACAATGGGCAATCCGAGCATCCCCGTAGGGGAGCTGTTTGCGCGGAGCGGCACTAACACGCGTTTGCGGGAAGCGGCGATCAGCTATAGCTTACCCAGGACATTCTCCAGCCGGATGCATGTCGCAAACATAAAAGTATCGCTGGTGGGCAGAAATCTCTTCTTCATCTCGCGCAGCACGCCGGGCCTCGACCCCGATATCCTCACCGGTACGGGCACGGCTTCGGAAGGTTTTTCGTCTTTTGCTCCGCCGACGACCCGTTCCTTCGGCGCCAATTTAAAAGTTGATCTCAAATAAATACAATCGTCATGTCTATAAAAAAATATGTTGTAGCGGGTATGTTACCAGTGGCGATGGCCGCCGTGCTAACCGGTTGCACAAAAAATTTCGATTCGCTCAATATGCCGCAAAACCTGGTAACGGCCAGCAGCATCAACAGCTCCACGCTGGGACCCTCTTTTTCGGACGCCGAATACTATGGGTTTATCGGCAACACGGGAGGTTGGGAACTGATGCACGAGCTGCACGCCAGCATCTATTCGCAGATCTTTACCACCACCTCCGCCGGGTTTACCACCGACGAATTCGAAGAGAACGCCTCGTGGGTGGATGCGGGCTGGACATCCTTTTATTCCAACCCCGCCGTGATGATCAATTTCGTCAAGAATTATACGGCTGCGCACAACATGGCCCCGGAAAATGCCGTGGCCAAGATCTGGGAGGTGCCGATCTTCGAACGGATGACGGATTTTTTCGGGCCCATCATCTTCTCGCAGTTCGGAAACGGTCAAACCAGCGTCAGCTATGATTCACAGGAAAGCGTCTATAAGAGTTTCTTCTCCATCCTGGATTCGGCGGTGACTGTGTTGCAGCAAAATACCAGCGCGAAACCTTTTGGCAATAGCGATCTCGTCTATTCGGGGAATGTCGGCCGGTGGATAGCGTTTGCGAACTCTCTGCGGCTTCGCCTGGCCATGCGGATCGTCTATGCCGATGCGACACTGGCGCAGCAGGAGGCCGAGAAGGCCGTAGCCGCCGGCACGATAGCGGACAACACGGGGAATGCGCTGCTATCGACTACGGCCAATAACCTGGACTATCTTACCCAATGGACCTATATCAATCCCTTTTGCATGAGTGCGACCGATCAAAGTATCCTGGAAGGATTCCAGGACCCCCGTTTGACGGCATTCTGGGCGCAGGGCGGGGGACGCACCGGTGGGAATATGGGCTATAATGGTCTGAGGAACGGTCTGACGTCGGCGCAACGTACATCGGCGATCAGGAGCGGGGCCGCAGGCAATTCTTTTGTCGCCAAGCAATGGCTTCCATTGGCGGATGGCGGCTCGAATCCTTATGTGCCGGTGATGACGGCGGCGGAAGTCTGTTTTTTAAAGGCCGAGGGTGCGTTGCGCGGATGGAATATGGGTGGCACTGCCGAAAGTTTTTACAACCAGGGCATCACTTATTCCATGGAATATTGGTCGCCGTCCACCAGTCCTGCCGCGATCAACGCATATATAGCAAGCACCAATACTCCTTCGGCCGTGCCCGACGGGATCGTCGCCGCTTCTTTTAATACGCCGCCGGAGTCGAATATCACGGTGGCTTACGAATCCGGGGCTTCTTTCGAGACGCAGTTGGAGCAGATCATCACCCAGAAATGGATCGACCTGTTCCTGAGCCCATGGGAAGCCTGGGCCGAACGGCGGCGGACGGGTTACCCCAGGGGTTATGCGATCATCAGTTCGCTGAACCCCTCGATACCGGTGACATCCATCATCCGGAGAATGGTCTATCCGCCTTCCGAATACAGCAACAACAGCACAGCAGTGAATGCGGCCGTCTCGGGTTTGCTCAATGGCCCCGACAATACGATGACCAGGGTATGGTGGGATCAGAAGCCGTTGACGGATTACCCGGATCTGAGCTCTTCCGTAGTTCCGTAACGGATGATCCAAATAAAAATCATTGTAACCATGAAATACGTGTATATTCTATTGGCAGCGTTGTTGTTGATACTGCCGGCCGGCAGCAGGGCCCAGACGACGCCTGAAACCTGGTACAGGAAGGGCAACCTGGTACCCAATCCCGGATTCGAGCAGGGGCTCACCGGCTGGACGGTGATCGGTAAGGATGTGACGCTGACGGACGGGACTGGCGGTGAGAACAGGGAGGTGCGCCGGGGCCTTCATTCTCTGCGGGTCAGCCGGCCCAAGGCGGATGTAAGCGAGGTCGACGCGGCATCGCAGGGGGTATTGAGCGATTACATACCCGTGGCTCCTGGCAATTACAATTTCGATTTCGATATCCGGCTGAAGAATATCTATCCCGCGGTGGAGCGGTTTCAGCAGCGGATCGGCAAGGGCATCGATATTCACCTGGAGTTCTATGACAAGGACAAGAAAAGGATCAGCCCGGGTTATTATTTCGAATATCTCGGTAAGGAGGTGGACAATGGGTTCAAGGGGTTTGCCTTCAGCAATTTCTTTTATATCGATTCTTTTCCGTGGGCGAGGGTCAATGGCCGGAGCTGGAACTATCCGTATTCCGAAGGCGATGTGCCCGTGGATTGCCGGTATATCCGCATCTTTGCCGGATTGGCCTGCAGCGGTGAACTATGGATCGATGACATCGACTTCCGGATGTCCAAGTATAGTTTTACCCCGGAGGAGCGGATGGACTCTTTTTTTCACCGGGAGTATGCGCCATACCAGCTGCTGATCCCAACGCCGCGATGGGTAGGCGGGGAAAAGCGGATGTCACTTGGAAAACATGGGATCAGGCTGTTTTACGGCGGCAGTGCATCGGTCGAGACGGATCGGGCTCTCGAGTTATTAGGCAGGCGGTTTGCCGGGGCACTGCGGGATCGCAGGAAGGTCGTTGTTTCCCGCCAGACGCCGGCAGGCGCCGCGGGGGACAGGCTGGAAGTCGTGCTGCTGCCGATGGGCGATACGACCCGGTCGTCATGGCCGGAGGCGTTTGCGAAGATCGCGGACAAGGAGCAGGGCTATTTTATCCGGCGAAAAGGTCGCAGGATCTATATCGGCGCCAACCGGCCGCAGGGATTGTATTACGGGGTCACTACATTGTGCCAGCTGATCGATTCCGCCGGCGCGGCGCTGGATTATGTCGACGTCACCGATTATCCCGATTTTACTGCCAGGACCGCCACGCTCGTGGGCTATCAGAACGATTGGGAGATCAACCAGACCCTGGGGTTGACCGATTCCATGCGACAGGCACGGATAGCGGAGCGGGCACGCAATCTCGGGCAACAGGTGAAGGACATCGATTTCTATGCCTTTTACAAGATCAACCAGTTTTACGACAATTATTTTCAATTGAGCAAACGCTGGTGGATGCCCGGTGATTTCTATACTACGTATTACAAAACCATCGGGGAGCGGTGTGCCCAGTATGGCGGGATCGTGAGCATGGCGGTACAGGTGAATCCCTATTTTCACATCAATATGGAGCAGCGGGTCGATACGCTGAGTGATTCGCTGGTGCATATCTTCGCGCATGGCACGGAGGACGGGTTTCAGAAGATCCTGGCGGTGCTGCGACCCGCGCTGGATGCCGGCGCCAGGACCGTGATGGTTTGCGCCGACGATTATGTCCCGCACCTGGGCACTCCCCGGAGCGAGTATACGCTGTTCAACCCGGTGGATGAGGCGCAGTTCACCAACCTGGCCGGTGCGCAGAACTACCTGCTCAACAAGCTGAAGGTTTGGCTGGATTCGGCATACGGACCGGTTCGGCTGGAATTCGTTCCGCCGCAATACAATAACTACTTCCTGGATTATACCCGGGGAACCGGGGAGGCCTATTTTCACGATCTGATGAATCACCTGAACCCGGACATCGTTATCGTGTGGACGGGGAACACCATCCGGTCGATGGCGTATGATGCCGCCGACATCCTCAGGTTCACGAATGAGATCCACCGGAAGCCGATGGTCTGGGATAACAGCCCATATGCACATATCGTGGAATCGGCCAATGGCGGGTATCCCGCGAATTACCCGGAAAAATCTATTTTGTGCAACCTCGTCGAGCCTTTCGATATCCGGTATCCCGAAGACTTTCCGGCTTACCTGGATGGGCATTACTATTCGAATTTAGGCGGGTTTGGCGAGCTCAATAAGATCAAGAACCTGACTTTTGTGGATTTTTCGTGGAATTGCCGAGACTATAACCCCGAATTTTCCTTGTATAAGGCCCTGGTACGGTCCATAGGACGGGAGAATGGCCGGCTGCTGCTGCGTTTCAATGCCGCTTATTACCGGTTCGTAGTGGTGTGGGGGAAGGTGCGGCAGGAGAAGACGCACCGGCCGGACTATCGCTGCAGCGCGGATGAGTTGCGTCAGGCCGCAGAAACCGAAGCACAAATGGAAGCGGCTTTCCGGGCGCTCGAGGGTATGGACAACCAGGCGCTCGTCCGGCAACTGTCGGAGAACATGGAGGCAAAAAAGAAAAGCTGGCAGCAGCTCACAAGATCATAATCGCATGAAACGGCTAAAAATATACAATGGGCGTATCGTAACGCCGTATCGCATCATCGCTAATGGAACGGTGGTCGTCAACGGGGACAAGATCGGTTATGTCGGAGCAGGTGATCCCGTAGTGGAAGACGCCGAGCTCATCGACGCCGGCGGGCAATACATATCTCCCGGGTTTATCGATATCCATGTGCATGGGGGCGGGGGGCATGACTTTATGGATGGGACGGTCGAGGCCTTTCTGCGTATTGCGGAGACCCATGCCCGTTATGGAACCACGGCCCTGCTGCCTACTACGTTGACGAGCGGGAAAGCCGCACTTTACAAGCTGTTCGACGTCTACAAGGAAGCGCACGGGCAGAACAGCCGTGGCGCACAGTTCCTGGGGTTGCACCTGGAGGGACCCTATTTCGCCATGAACCAGCGGGGAGCGCAGGACCCACGTTATATCCGCAATCCCGATCCCACGGAATACGAGGAGATCGTTGCCCGCTGTCCGGATATCCGGCGATGGAGCGCCGCCCCGGAACTGGAAGGTGCGATCCCCTTTGCCCGGTATCTGCGGTCCCGGGGCATCCTGGCCGCCCTGGCGCATACCGACGCGCTGTATGACGAGGCGGTGATCGGCTTCGAGAATGGGTTTACGCTGGCCACCCATTTTTATTCCTGTATGAACGGCGTTGTCCGGAAGAACGCATTCCGTTATGCCGGCGTCATCGAGGCCGCTTACCTGATCGATGAAATGGATGTGGAGGTCATTGCCGACGGTATCCATTGTCCAGCGCCATTGCTGAAGCTCATTTATAAGATCAAAGGGGCGCACCGGACGGCGCTTATCACCGACAGCATGCGGGCAGCGGGCATGCCCGAAGGCCCGAGTATTCTTGGCAGCCTGGAGAACGGGCTGGACGTCATCGTGGAAGACGGCGTAGCCAAACTACCCGACCGCACCTCTTTCGCGGGCAGCGTCGCTACCACCGACCGGCTGGTCAGGAATATGGTCTTCGAGGCGGATGTTCCCCTGCCGGATGCGGTGAGGATGGCGTCGATGACTCCCGCAACCATTCTGAGTCTGCAGGATAGAAAAGGGTCGCTGGTGGAGGGTAAGGACGCCGACATCGTTTTGTTCAACGAGCACATCGATATCAGCATGACCATTTCCGGCGGGAAGGTCATCTACAAAAAAATTCAATCAGCATGAAAATAATAAAGAAAGATGCACTGGAGGTCAGAATATTCGATGGACGCCCTGACATGGGGCGGGCAGCCGCCGAGACCATCAGCGCCAGGATCAATGAACTCCTGGAACGAAAGTCTTATGTCAATGTGATATTTGCCTCCGCACCTTCGCAAAATGAATTCCTGGCGGCGCTTCTGCAGATGCCTGTAGCCTGGGATAGGGTGAATGCTTTTCACATGGATGAATATATCGGATTGGATGAAGCTGCACCCCAGGGTTTCGGCAATTTTTTAAAAGAGCGTTTCTTTTCCAGGGTGAAGCTCCGGCAGGCGTACTATATGAACGGGA
>DASYZH010000197.1:0-5904 GCA_035946435.1 Puia sp.
CGATGAGTCCCTGCATGCGGGCGGCGGCCTGGGCGGAACGCTGCAAGAGAAGTCTTTGTTTTTCGGCAGGAAGCGGCTCCCCGAGCAACATCGAATGATAATACTGGATCTTGCGCAGCGGCTCCTTCATGTCATGGGCCGCGACATGCGTGAACTGCTGCAGCTCGCGGTTCTGTTCCTCGAGCCTGCCTGCGTATTCCCGGAGCTTGTCCTCCCACAGCTTTCTTTCGGTGAGATCGCGTGTCACCTTGGAGAAACCCAGGACCGAGCCATCTTCGCCGTGTAAGGCCGTGATCACCACGCTGCCCCAGAACGTCGTACCGTCCTTGCGTACACGCCATCCTTCAAGAATGGCCTTGCCCTCTTCGCGCGCCTTTGTGAGCAGCCGTTCCGGCAAGCCGGCATCCCGGTCCTCCGGGGTATAGAAGCAGCTGAAATGCCGGCCCACGATCTCCTTTTCCGTATAACCTTTGATCTTTTCGGCTCCGCGGTTCCAGTTCATGATATGCCCATCCGCATCCAACATAAGGATGGCATAGTCTTCAACCTCTTCCACCATTTTATGGTAACGTTCCTCTGACCGCCTGAGCGCGGAATTGTAATCTAACGACGCATGCATTGTAGAAGTAACGCGAAAAATCGTGCCTGTTTCGCCAACGGGAAACACCTGATGTGGCTGGGGAATTGGGGAATTAGTTCCCCAGCTACCACACTTGCAGAGGCCTGGCGGCCGCAGGGCCGACGATGGACTCCGGCTAGCGGGATAGGCGGCCGTCGCCCTTATTGTGCAAGCCGCTTTTCTATGACACAAAGCGATGCCTTGGCGGCCCTTCGGGCCGCCTGTTCAAAAAAAAGTATGTGCATTTGCGTTAGTTCATCGAAAAAAGATGGAAAAATTGTAACATGCTATTGGAAGAGCTCGTAACTTCGAGTGTTCGTTAAAGATTTTATAATATATGACATCACCCCCTCCTTTCCAGGAGGGGGTTTTTCTTTCGCTACGGCTCCGTAGTCCGTGGCGTGGGTCCGTGGCGAGGAGCTAGTCCATGGGGGAAGGTGGTCCGCGAAGCAGGGGAAGAACGGGGACACCGCTTAGCGGATCCCCGGCCCGGAGGGGAAGTACAGGTGATGCGCCCACGGTATAAGGTGTAGCGCGGATGATGGGTGACGGCAGATCGAAGACGGTCGCCAGATCGTAGCGTTTATCGAGTGAGAGGCGGGCAACGTGCGCTATGTTGTCTAAAGTGCGGTGCCCGTAAGAGCCGTCGTGCATTGCGGCGGCCGATCCCGATTCCCAAGCCGATCCCGATACCGGCATGCTTGCCGACCAATAGAATTTACCGGAGAGCTGCGCAGTGAACAATATGACGCCAACGAGAAAGAAGATGCCTCTCAGCATCCCTCTGCGTCGTATGTCGTTTGGCCACCGCATGTGTATCAATGGCCTAAAAGTAGGCTTTTTTGACGGATGCTCAAATGCAATCATAGCGTTTCATAGACATGCGGCGGACCAGCTTCATTTCAATTAAAGTGAAATTTTGTTTGGTGTTTCATTTTTTGTGAAATAAGTGTATTGTTTTCATTATTTTTGCAACAATGAGAAAGAAAGCAAATTATATCCTGATGGCGGATGTGATCGGCAGCCGAAAAGCAGACCAGATGAAGATCTTGAAAGAATTCAGAAACATCACCGGCAAGGTGAACCAAGATATTGGTAATCAATTGCTTTCTCCGATCACCATAACTTTGGGAGATGAGTTCCAAAGTGTAGCGAAGGATTTGCAGGCTGCCTTGAGTATCATCTTTTCTATTGAAGAAACGATCATCAAGACTCAAACAACCTTAAAGCTCAGGTATGTCCTTGTGGAAGGTCTCATTGAAACACCGATCAATCCTCAAATAGCCTACGGCATGCTTGGAAGTGGTTTAACAGCAGCCAGAGAGAAGCTAATCGCCCTCAAAAAGAAGAAACAAAGGTTCAATTCGAGTCTGCAGAATAAATCTTTGGAAAAAGCAATTAACAATACCTTTGTCGTCCTACAGGCGATAATAGACAGTTGGAAATTGAAAAAAGACTACTACGTTGTTGCCGAATTCCTCAAAAGCAAAGATTACAAAAAGGTAGCTGTAGATTTAAATAAAGAAAGGTCCTTGATCTGGAAGCGGGAAAAGAGTTTAAAAATAGAGGAATATTTTGCGTTAAAAGAAGTAATTCACTATTTAGGAACTAAGTAACATGGGAAAATTCTGGGTCTTATTCGTCATATTTATATTGACGGAAACCGTTCTGGCCTTCCTGTTCGCCGTCATTGCCCAGGTCTTTTATAAAAAAACGGGAATTGACTTCAAGTCTATTGCCAAGGGTATAATTGAGCGCCTATTTCCAACGATCGCCCTTGTTAATGATCTCACGAGCGCCTTGACCTTTTTTAGCGCGTTAAAATTGGCTACGCGTTTGAAACATGAAGAAGCGAAAGAAGACCATAATAAATTCAACGATTACTATCTTATCGGGAACCTGGCTTCGGTGGCCGTTGCCATCCTGTATGTTTGCCTCTACAAGAAGTTCGATCATATCGCTTTATTGAACAAGCTGATAAGCTAACAAAAGAGGCCGCGGCGGATGCCGCGGCCCGGATAACCATTAAATTAACCTATTGGGCCAACAAATTCTGGAAAGAGCCGGCGGCGAAATTCGCGTCGAGCTGGTTGTCGATGCCTGTAGAAACAGCATCGGCGGGGTTATAGCGCCAGCAGATCAGGAGACATCTGGGCGCTCGTGCGTCACTGCCGGTGAAGTAAGCGGGATTGAGGCGGACCAGGGTGGTCGTGTTAGCTTTACCATCTTCAAAGCCGTCGAAATTGTCGGCCGTTACGGAGACAACGGCGGGCTGAGCCAGCATTTGAGCGCTGCTGGTATGAAGCAGGTTGTCGACAAGGGCAAGGGTTCCATTGTAACCGGCGATGTTACGGGCGATGGTACGAGCGACCAGCTCTTCGTCCTTGATATAGTTCTGGAGATAAACACGGGTGCGGGCTTCCAGCTCGGCGCCGGTATAGTTGTCGCGGAGCTGCCGGAGCATCTGCTCTTTTTCGGCCTCCTGTACAGCGGCGCTGCGAACGGGGATCTTGGCCCGGACGTCGGCGTCGATAGCCTCGCGCAGGCTGACCAGCTCCTTGTGCGCCTGCTCGAGGTATTCCTTGCGGGTTACGGGGATGTAAGGCATTGCGGCGCCATCGGCAACAACCAACCAGGCTTTGACCTTGAGGTTGTTCTCTGTATCGAACTCGAAAAAGAGATTGCCTTTAACCGTTCTACCAGCCTTTACCGTGGTATAGTTATTGCCGTTCACGGTTAAATTACCAAGCAGCGGCGTGATGTCGTTGGCAAAAACAGTAAGGTCATTATCGGTCGCCGTATTATCGTCGTTGTTGAATACGCATTGAACACCGAAGTGAACCTGGGGGCCACCATTCACAGCGGGGAAATATTCACCATGCCATACGGGGTTGACACC
Organism: Puia sp.; assembly: GCA_035946435.1. GTDB lineage: Bacteria > Bacteroidota > Bacteroidia > Chitinophagales > Chitinophagaceae > Puia. The sequence continues at coordinate 3,519 of DASYZH010000197.1, forward strand.
TTGCGTAAGGATCGAATCATGGAATACGTTGATGATGCTTGAAGAGGTATTCTTCATCGCAGCCAGCTTGTTTGCGCGAATATGACCATTGATGTGATCTTGTTCCTTAAGCCAATCGCGGGTCGATGGTACCTTGGGAGCGGGAGTTTCGTGGCCACCCGCGTGGGCGAATACGGGGCTGTTGGCATTGGCAACTGCCGAGCCGTTGGCGCGGGCGAATACGGGGGCATTGGCCTGGGCGAAACCTGCAAAGGTGAACATGGCGAAGACTGCTGCGTAAAAGCGTTTCATGGTACGTATTTATAGGGACGAAATTTGTGTGTCGAACGCTTAGGATGGATTTCGCAGCTATTCTTAGGATGGTGGGGATCTAAAAAAGGAGGAGATTGGAGAAAGGTGGCAATTCCGAAGGGGATATCGGGGGGTGAGAGATGCCAAATATAGAGCCAACCGAATGCCAAAAACGCAAATAGTTGATATGCATACCCTTATAATTTTGTACCCCATAAAATCGCTCTCCGTATGGGAAGAATAAGCCTAAGGGTTTCCTATAAATGGAAGAATTTTAAGGAAATTTTTACAATTGCGCGTATTTATAGTCGTTCTACTGCAGGCCCTAAGGGCTATTTTTGCATCAGTTTTAAAATCCAAGTATCATGAAAATATTGCGACCCGGCATCGGCAAATTCCTTTCATTTTTGCTCCTTTTCTCCCTCATTATCCCTTTTTTCAGCTTCCGGTCGTCAATTTTAGGTTTACGCCCGAAAATAGCAAATGCTTATAGCAGGTCCATGGCAAGCTCGCATACCCTTCTGGCCAGGGCCGCCACCCATTTCAACCTTTTGTACGACAGTCTCGGCCTCGAAGCGCTCAATCTCTCGCGCGAGGCCTATGAGGATGCGGTCCAGGGTTTTCTGGCCTTACAGGCGAGTGGCCTCGTCCGCAATTCGGAAGTGTTGTCGATCGTGGACTTCTCTCTCCCCAGCTCAGCGAAACGACTGTTTATCATCGACATGCAAAACGGTCGTTTGTTATTCAATACGTTTGTAGCGCATGGCCGCAACTCCGGGACGCTGATGGCCACGCGTTTTTCCAATAGGTTCAACAGTTTTATGAGCAGTCTGGGCTTTTATGTAACGGGAGATCCCTTTATGGGGCGCAAAGGCTATTCGCTTCGCCTGGAGGGTGTTGAACATGGCTGGAACGACCACGCGCTTTCGCGGTCGATCATCATGCATCCCGCCGGCTATGTAAGCGAAGAACATATCCGCCGATACGGCTATCTGGGCCGCAGTGAAGGCTGTCCCGCCATTCCGCCGGCGCTCGACGAGGCCATTATCGACGAGATCAAAGGGGGTAGCTGTCTTTTTCTTTATGCCCCCAATGAGCGTTACCTGCATCGCTCGAACATCATCTCCTGATATTATCCACAGGTACAGGAATTGCTGCCTTATTCGAAAAGGTAGTCATGAGAACAGTATATGCGCCCATCAATTTTGATCGGTGTTTGTTGGGCGGACTATTTACAGGGCTTATAGCCTCGCTGGTCGCCATTGTTTTCAATGTGATCTATCGCGGATCGACCAATCTTATCGCTTTTGCCGTTGTGATGCCGATCAGCATCTTTACGGCCTTCCCTTTTTTCAATTTAGTCGTGGGCGGGGTTTATTTTCTATTCGTCCATAATCTCAAAAAGGGTGCGCGGCTTTTCATCGTGGTCTTCTTGCTGGCGACGGTGCTCAGTATCGTGCTGACGCGGTATACCGGAAGCCGGGCGGATCACCTGGTGGTTGAATTCAAGGGACTCGTGATAGGGTTAGAGGTCATAGAAGGCGTGCTGGGAGCCCTTTTGATCCCCTTCCTGGTCAATCATCCCACCTTGTACCTGACAGACAAGGACATACGCGGGGAGCAATAAAATAATGCCGAATAGCGTTTATAGGGCGCAATAAACGCGCACAGCGCATATTCTTATGAAAACTACTATCCTCTCTGTGGTATTTTTACTTGGAATGACGATCACCCGGGCCGAAAATGGCGCCGGCAACCACACGTCCAACCGCAAAACGACTTCCTCCGCGGTTCGCAACATTCTCTCCACTCAATTGCCTGCCAGACTGTTAACACCCATCAAGACAAAGTACAAAACCTACTGGATCACCGACCTGCACAAGGCCACCAGTGACGGCAAGGTTTGTTACTATCTCACCCTGGAAAATGCCGATCGGACACTGAAGCTCAGCACCAATCACTCTGCCACGTGGCAAGTGACGGGCGTGCTGCACAAAGATGTCGCCAGCCGGTAAATTTATCATTTTAAAAAAACAGGGCTCACACCCTGTTTTTTTTTAAATCTCTTGCGCGGCCTCGCGGTTGATGCCGTTCA
>DASYZH010000198.1:0-9519 GCA_035946435.1 Puia sp.
TACTTGCTGGGCCAGAGACAGAACCCGTCATGGTGCTTGGCGGTGAGGATCACTTGTTTTATCCCCGCTGCCTTCGCGGTACGAACCCATTGGCGCGCATCCAGCTTCGCGGGGTTGAAGATACTCAGGTCTTCTTTGCCGTCGCCCCATTCGCGGTCGGTAAAGGTGTTGATCCCGAAGTGAAAGAATGCCGTGAGCTCCAGCTTCTGCCATCGGAGCTGTCGTGGAGACGGGGTTACATGAGCCGCCTTGCTGATGATCTCCGCCTGGCTATCCGTGGGTAGGATGGCTACATAGTTTTGCTGCGTGTACCCGATGCGCCAGGCCGTCAGGAGGACGACCAGCAGGGGCAAATTCCGATCAATCTTGCGCATAGCTTATTACCTTACCAGCCTGGGTTTTGAGTGAGGTTCTTGTTTAACAACAGTTCGTTTTGCGGGATGGCCCAAAGATAATCCCTTCCCGGATTGAATGTCCGGACTTCCACCTGGATATGCTGACCATAGTCGCTCCGGCTGGGATTGAAATTGTTCAGCACACCATATACCGGGCCGGTCATGACGGAATCTGCGATCTTCCAACGCCGGATATCGAAGAGCCGCTGCGGTTCGATGGCAAATTCGACATGGCGCTCGCGCCGGACGAGGGTGCGTAATGATGCCTGGTCGGGATAGAGGACAGCTGTCGCCGCGGGCTGACCGACGCCGGTGCGCTGCCGGACCTGGTTGATGGCGTCGTAGACACTTTGGTCGATCTGGCCCAGCTCGATCTTCGCTTCCGCATAGGTCAGCAGAACTTCCGCATACCGGATGAGGATCTCGTTGTTGAAAGAGTTGTTGTAGTATTGGCCGTTGACGACGTTCGGGAAATATTTCTTGTAGTAATAGCCGGTGAAGGAGGCATTGTTCTGACCGAGCCCGTCAATGGAGTGCGGCGCCTCGATATTGATCGTGTCCCCGTTGACGACATTGATCGTATCCGGCATCATGACCGTCATCAGCAAGCGCGGATCGCGGTTTTCCGCCGGGTGGTTGGGATGGTAAAGCGGCGAGGTCGTGATGGGCTGGCCATCGGTACACTCATAATCGTCGACGAGCTTTTGTGTCGGCGTCACCTCGGACCAGCCGCCCAGCGTAGGACCACCCATCCAGGTCGCGAGCCCGCTGGCATAGGTTGGCTGAAGGTATTGGCCGGCAAAGATCACCTCGGGGCTGTTGGGGTTCTTGCCGCTGAACAGATTGTCGAAGCCGCCCTGATCGATGCTGTAAATGCCCAGATTCATCACCGCCTGGGCGGCGGCGGCGGCATCCGTATAGTCACCCTGGTAAAGCCGGATGCGGGCGAGCAGCGCCAAAGCCGCGCCCCGGGTCACCCGACCCTGGTCGGCCGCATCATAGCTCAGCGGAAGGCTGTCCTCGATCGCCGTGAGCTCGGATACCACGAAGGCCGCGACGGTATCGACCGAGGTCCGCGGAACGTCGAACTGCGCCGGCGTCTGAATATGCTCGATGAGCGGCACGGCTCCATAATAACCGATGAGCTGTTGGTAATAGTAGGCGCGGATGAAGCGTGCTTCCGCCCGGTACCGGCTGCGGAGCGTATCCGCAAGCGCCGATGAAGGGACATTGCCGATGTTATCGAGGACATTGTTCGCTGCCGCGATGGCCTGGTAAGAATGCTGCCAGTGCTCCTGGAACATTCCCTGCTGTGAGGTCGCCGAGCCGTTCCCTACTGCAGGCACGTCTACCGGCCAGCCGGACCAGGCATAACTATCGTCCGTAGCGCAGGAAAGAAAACAGTCGTCATCGATATCGGTGAGATATCCATAACATTGGTTGACGGCCTGAAGCGCATCGGCCTGGGTTTGCCAATAGGTGGTGCTGGCGACCTGGTCCAGCGGTTGTTTGTCGAGCTGCTTTTTGCAGGATACCGTCAGGATAATAAAGATTGGGAATATATAATTGGGTAATCGTTTCATGATAGCTGTTTTAAAAGTCAACATTGGCACCGAACGTGTACGTCTTCACCTGCGGATAGTACCGATTGTCATTCACGGCTTCGGGATCGATGTCTTTCTCCAGTTTCGAGATCGTGAACAGGTTCTGACCCGATACATAGAAGCGTACGCGGGTAAAGCTACCCTTCGGCAGCCATGCGGCAGGTACTGTATAACCGATCTGGACGCTCTTCAGCCGGAGATAAGCGGCGCTCTGGATCCAAAAAGAGGACGAGGTGTAATTCTGCTTGCCGGTGCTGAGGCGCGGATAGGTGGCATTCGGATTGGCGGCGGTCCAGGCGCCGGCCATAAAGTTCTTGAAGTTGTTATCCCTGCTCGTGGGTCCGCCCCGCATGATCATATCGTTCACATCGACTTTTCCAACTCCCTGCAGCAAGGCCGACAGATCGAAACCTTTGAAAGAAGCGCCCAGGTTGACGCCATAGGTATACCGCGGGATATTGCTGCCCAGGTAGACCCAGTCCTTGTTGTCGACGGTTCCATCCTTGTTCTGGTCTTTGTAGATCAGATCGCCCGGTCCCACATTCCCTGGCTGGGTGGCATGGGCGGTGACATCGGCTGCCGTTTTGAAGATGCCCTGCACCTGGTAGCCGTAATAGGCGCCGATAGGCATACCGGTCTCCCAGCCCTGCGTGATCCCGTTGCTGTTCGTCGATTCATAGTCCGCCCCCTTCATGTTCGTGATCTTGTTGAGTACGTCACTTAGATTAAACCCGACATTGTACCGGAAGTCATGACCGGCGTTGCCGTGATAGTTAGCCGACAGTTCCCAGCCCCTGTTCTGCATGCTGAAGGCATTCTGATAGGAAGCATTCAAGCCCACCGATTGCGGGATCGGCAGCTGGTAGAGGATATTATCGGTGTTCTTGATATAGTAATCGAAGGTCACGTCGAGGTGTTTTTGCAGGACCGTCATGTCCACGCCTACGTCCGTCATCTTCGTCGTTTCCCAGGTAAGGCCATTATTCGGCACGGCATTCAGGGCGCTTGTGGGGTTCAGCGTACCGCCAAAAGGATAGCTGCCCAGCACATAGGTAGATTGGTAGGGATAATTGGTTAGTGCATTGGTGATAGCGTTCAACGTATAGTCATTCCCTAACTCTCCCCAGGAACCGCGTACCTTGAGGTCCTGAAAGAGGTTTTGGTTCAGCATGAAGTCTTCGGAAGAGATGCGCCAGCCTGCCGAGAACGAAGGGAAGGTGCCCCACTGCTGTCCGGGGAAGAAGCGCGACGAGCCATCGCGGCGCAGATTCGCCTCAAAAAGGTATTTGTCCTTGTAAGCATAGTTCAACCGGCCAAAGAAGGACACCAGGTCATATTCATTGGCCGTTCCGGTATTGGTCTCGCCGTTCGCGCCATAGGCATTGATCTGGGTCAGCGAGGTGCTGGTGAGGTTCAGCCGGTAGCCCGTGAGGCTGTCATACCGCTGCGAAAGGCTCGATAATCCGCCCAACAGCTTGAACGAGTGATCGCCGATCTCTTTGTGATACTCCGCCAGGCCTTGAAAATCGCGGAACCAGGCTCCGCCGTATTCCTTGGTGATCGTATTCTGCCCGATGCTATTCAACAAGGTATGCGGGGTGACAAAGAAATTGTAATAGGGAAGCGCTACCGTGTTGAGGCTGTTGTAGTCGGAGGTGTAGTTGACCTGTGCCAGGCCGGTTAACGTAAGTCCCTTGAGGATCTCGTAGGTCGCCCGGAAATCTCCCGTGAACAGGTTGCTCTTGTAATCGTAGATCCCGCCCTGCTGCTGGACGCGGATCGGGTTGCCGTCGCCGCGGCCGATGCCCCAGGTGCCATCGCTATACTTATTCACGAGCGTGGGATTCATGATATTGGCCTCACCGAATTGGAAGAAGGCCGAACCCGTGCCATTGTCCTGCGGCTGGGTTTGATCCGCGAGCCGGGCGGAGATGTCGGCGCTGAACGTGAGCTTTTTGGTGATATTGATATCGGTATTCAGCCGGACGGTGAGCCGCTGAAAGTTCATATTCTCGATCAATCCTTTCTGGTCAAAGTAGTTGGTGGAGAACCGGTATTTGATATTCTCCGCGCCGCCGCTTAGGCTAAGGCTGTGCTGTTGCTGAAAACCGCTGCCCAGCAGGATCAGCCGGATCCAATCGTTATCCGGGTAAAGGTCCTTGTTCCGGCCGGGGTTGTTGTATTGGTTGATCACCGAATCGCTGAAAATGGCCGCGCTACCGCTATTCTCGTACAATTCGTTCGACAGCTTCATGTATTCCTGCGCACCCACATAGTCCGAAAGCCGTGTGGGCTTCTGCCACCCGAAATAATCGGAATAGGAGATCTTGGCTTTACCTGTCGAGCCGCGTTTGGTGGTTATGAGGATCACCCCGTTCGCCGCCCGGATACCGTAAATTGCCGAAGCGGCGGCATCCTTCAAGACCGACACCGAGGCGATGTCATTCGCGTCGACATCGTTGATATTGTATTGAACGCCGTCGACCAGCACCAGGGGATCGTTGTCGTTGAATGTGCCGATCCCGCGAATACGGATGGTTCCCTGGTCTGCGCCGGGCTGGCCCGATCCCTGGGTCACTGTTACCCCGGAGACGGTTCCCTGCAAGGCTTCCGAGACCTGGCCGACCGGTTTCCATGCGAGGTCCTTGTCGCCGCTGAGGCTGGCGACCGATCCCGTGAGGTCGATCTTTTTCTGCTGGCCATATCCGACGACGACCACGTCGTCCATGGAGCTCAGGCTCGTCTGCAGGGTGATCGTCATGGGCTGGCGGCTTACCGGGACTTCCAGCGACTGGTAGCCGAGATAGGATATGATCAGCACCGCATCGCTGTTATCGACATTAAGCGAAAAGGTACCGGTGGAATCCGTCGCGATCCCGATGCTCGTGCCCTTGATACGGATGCTGGCGCCGGCTAAGGGGACGCCCTTGTCGGAGATCACCCTCCCGGTGATGGGAATTGTCGCCTCGCCGCCACCTGCCTGGGTGATAACGATGAGTCTATTGTTGAGCTGGTAATAGGCGAATCCAATGTCGGTGAGGATGCGGTTGAGGACCTTGAGCACCTCTTCGTTGTTTGCGCTGATATCGACCTTTTTATCTGCCGGCAGGCGCCGGTCGCTGAAGAGGAAATGATAGTCGCTTTGCTTCTCGATCATGCCCAGCACCTTCTTCAGCTCTGCCCCGTGTACATCCAGCGTGATCTTTGTCTGGGAGTAGGTTTTGGCAAAGCTGTTTAAGTTAAAAACGAGAATCAGAGCAATGGTCAACTTCATTATGGTCAATTTCTTTAAGAACCAATAGAACACCTCCACCCGGGATGGGTGTTTGGAAAATTTCATATATTTACGATTGAGGATGATTAATAACAGCTTCAGTACCAGTGAAGCTGTTTTAACAGTTAGTCATTCGGCGTGTGCGGGAGTTGCCTGGCAATTCCCGCCTTTTTATTTCATTTTTGGCATAAGCGATCGCTTGCGTTTTAAGGTTAATAAATATGGATGACTGTATCTTTTTTAGTGTAATGAAGCTTTTTTTCCGAGAGCTGTAGCGCATAGAGCGCCTCGTCGATCGTCTCGTTCTGGAAAAGTCCGGTGAAAGGGAGGGTCTTTAGCTCTTCGTTATCGATCACAATGCTGACCCCATACCATCGCTCCATCTTTCGCGCTACGCTTTGCAGCTCTTCGGCATTGAAGACAAGCTTATTTTCCATCCAGGAGGTCTCCACGATCGTGTTTCGCTGATTCCGGTAATAGGTGAGGCCGGTGAGGGAATAGTTGGTATGCGCGGCTTGTGTAGGTACGGCGGGGTTTTCAGCTGTGCCGGGCGGGTCTGCCGGCCTGCCTGCGGGCTGTGCCGCCTTGTCGTTGCGGATCACGAGCTTGTCTGTGGGTTTGAGGATGATCTTATCCGCGGGCCGGTCGGGGAAGGTCACCTCGATGCTGCCCTGGATCAGCGTGGTCTCATTGACATCATCGTCCGGGTAGCACCGGACGTTAAAGCTGGTGCCGAGCACCCGGATCGTCATTTTGTTCGTGTGGATAATGAAAGGATGGGCGGCATCCTTTGCGATAGTGAAGTAGGCTTCGCCGGTGAGGTAGACTTCCCGGGCCGGGCCATCGAAACTCACCGGATATTTTAACCGGCTGTCTGAATTCAAGGTGACCGAAGAGCCATCGGTGAGGGTCATTCTCGAGCGGGCGTTCCGCGGCGTATATTTCTCCTGCCAGGAGAGGCTGCCGTTTGCTGTGTTTTTGTTATGAAGATAGATGCCGTAGCTGCCGAGCAGCAGCAGCAGCGACGCTGCCACGCTCCAGGTCCACCATGGCCGGATGCGCCTGCGCGGCCCAAATTCTGGTACCGGCGAGGCGTCGGGGGTTGCTTGTGGTGCAGCGGGGGTTGACGGTGAGGCGTCGGGGCGAATTTCCAGCCCGTGCTCTTGCCGGCGGATCTCCGCTTTGATCTTCTCCAGGGTCAGGCGCATATCCGCATAATCCGGTTCCTTCTGTGTCCAGAAGTCCTTCAACGTCTCATGTTCCGCGCGGAATTCCTCATTCGTCGTCAACAGGTCCAGCAGTTCCTGTCGTTCGGCGGCCGTAAGCTCGCCCGCCAGCTCGCCGATAAGCAGTTCTTCAAAGCGTTGATTTTCCATGCCAATGGTTTCCTCTCTCAAGGACAACCGTCAGGGTCCAAATTGCCTACAAGCCAGGAAAAAATATTTTTTCTAAAGATAATGAAGGAAAAGAAGGGCCAATGGTACCCAGCTGGGCAGGGTCCTGCCGGCCTGCTGGTCGAGATAGGGGCGTAGGGTCTCCCGGAGTTTGGCGATCGCCCTGAATAGCTGGGTCTGAACCGTACGCGGCGAAATATGGAGAATTTCTGCGACTTCCTTGTATTTCAATCCGTCCTCCTTGATCAACCGGAAAATGATCTGGCACTGACGCGGCAGCATGGCAATCGCCTCGTTCATGCGAAAGAAGAGTTCCCGGCGCTCCACATCCTGGGCCGGGTCGGGGGGATGAAGGATGGGGCTTGTTTCCATATCTCCCACAGGAACGACATGATAATGAGAGAATTTTTTCAGATGGTTCAGCGCCCGGTTCCTGACCGCGACGAACAGGTAGACCTCGGGATTCCGTACCTCCTTTAGCTGTTCCCGATCCATCCAGCATTTCACAAAGATATCCGATACCACCTCTTCCGCCGGCTCTTTCTGCAACACGTACAGCAGGCAAAAATTCAGCAGCTTGGGATAGCAGGCCGAAAACAAAAGCTCGAACGCCTTGTGATCGCTTTCGCAACAGATCCTCATCCACAACGACCGGATATCGACACGTTGATCGCTCAAATAGTCCTGGTTTTGGCGTCTAATATAAAGAAAAATAAATCTACCGGCTGACTATCTTTGCGCAAAGTCGCATGACATGGCCACTTCCCCGATCGTGCGTGTGCATTTTGCCGCTGCCGAAAAGTGGCGGCAAATGATTGCCGGTAATGTTCCGGTCCTTTGGTGGCGGGCGTGCGGCGCGGGCCGGGTCATCCGGGGGCATCCTGAGGTCGGATCATCCGGGGGGCATCCTGAGGCCGGGTCATCCCGGGGGCATCCTCGAATTAGTTGAAAACAAAGAATCGTTTGTTCGTATTGCTTCTCCTATCGTGCAGAAAATAGATCCCGGCGGCCAGGCCGGACACCGATACATAATTCCTGCCGGGTGTGAGCACGAGGGTCTTCATTAATATGCCGGCTGCGCTGACGATTGCCACCGACGTGGATTGCTGCACCGTAATTTGCAGTTGCTTTGCGGCGCCATCAAAATAGAGGCGGAGGCCGTCATTCGCCTGCCGGGTTATGGGGATCACCCTGGAATACGTATAGTCGTTGCCATCGGTGTATAGCTTAAGCCGGTAAAAAAGGGTATCGGTAGTGCCGGGATTATCGAGATAGCTATACGAAGGGTCTGCTGATGCCTCTACACGGGCTATGTCCGCATAGGAGCTGCCATCGGTGCTTTTTTGGACTTCAAAATACTGGTAGTTGGCTGCCGGGGCCGTCGTCCATTCGAGATCGACCTTATCCCCGGCGATAAAACCCCTGAAACTTTCCAGGGTGACGGGTAAGACAACGTTGTTCAAACCGGTGGTGCCACAGAAACAATAGTTGCCCGTACGCTGAGACACCGGTTTGGCGCTGCCGAATATCCTAAAGTAATATAGCTGCCCGGGCATGAGGCCGGTCAGGGCTAATTGAACACCGCTGCTGGGTCCGCCTGCCAATGAACACCCGATCTCCGTGAGCGAGCCACAGGCCGGACCGCCAGAGAAAGCCTGGATACCGAGGACCAACGAACTATTTTGAAAACAGGAAATGGTGACGGTAGGGCCCAGGGGATAAAATTTGAACCAGATATTCGACCCGTTTTGGGTGATATTCCCGCAGGAGGGCGCCGGCGCACAGGCATCCAACGCGGTAGTAGGCTGACAGGCGATGAGATTGCTGAAATTGACACCACCGTTACAGGACGTTCCGGTGTTGCAACCATAGATCCAACTCGGGTCAAAGGTCACAGCCGAAGAAAAATCCACTCCGCCGCCGGGGCATAGTTGCGCCACGGAAGACAAGCTCAGGAGAAAGCAAAAGAGCGCCAGGAGGTTTTTCACGAGATTGGATTTCTTTGTAATACAAACGAAGATCGACCGCGACACCGCCATCCTTTGACAGGGAATTTATCTTTTTTATAGGGAAGTACTTAGTAAAGTAGTTCGCCGATCGTACATTCGCCCATGAGTTCGACAATTTTTATCAGGAACATGGTGTGCAACCGGTGTATCATGGCGGTGCAAAGCTTGTTGGATGGGCTGGATATGAAGGCGACAAGCATAAAACTCGGCGAGGTCGAGCTGGCGGCTGAGCTCTCCGCCGAAGAAAAGGGCAAACTGGGGGACGCACTGACCAAATTGGGCTTCGAGCTCATCGATGACAAAAAAAGCCGTATCATCGAAAAGATAAAAACGATCATCATCGACCTGGTCCATCACCAGGAGAATGATTCCAAAGCCAACCTTTCGGAGATCCTGGGTGCGGCGCTTCATCACGACTATCCTTATCTGTCCAATCTTTTTTCGGACGTAGAAGGCACGACTATCGAAAAATATTTTATCGCCCAGAAGATCGAGAAAGTAAAGGAATTGCTGGTCTACGACGAGCTTTCACTCAGCGAAATTGCCTTCCGGCTGAACTATTCGAGCGTCGCCCACCTGAGCAGCCAGTTCAAAAAGGTCACGGGTCTCACCCCGAGCCATTTTAAGCAGATCCGGGAAGACAGGCGAAAGCCCCTGGATCAGGTATAAATCTTGTAAATCAAAAACAAAATAGTATAACGGCCGGTCTTGCGTTTCCTGCCAACTTTGTAGTTATGGCAACAATTGCGAAAACTGTCAAAGCTGCTGATTATGCTGCAACCTCCGTAAAAAAGACCTTTCCGGTGCTGCATATGACCTGCGCCTCCTGTGCGAACAGCGCGG
>DASYZH010000199.1:0-25562 GCA_035946435.1 Puia sp.
CTTCACCAGCGGATGGGTGGTGTCGTTGAGATCGATCTTGTAGACGCCGCGGTAGGGATGTGCCACCCAGAGCGTATTATTATTATCGAGGGCCATGAACTCGGCGGAGGTGTTGAAACCGGAGAGCTTATCCTGTAGCTGGAACCCGTGGTCGCCATACCGTAATATCTCGATGCCGGCATCGCTTCCCGCCAGCACCAGGGTAGAGGGCAACACATTGGACAGGGGCAAGAAGGTCCAGTAGGACGCATGGATGTCGATGGGAACCAGCTGGTCGTTGCGGATCTCATACGCGCCGTCGTGGTGGCCCAGCAGCAGCTTGCCGTTGATATCGCAAAGGCCCCAGGTGGAGCCTTTCGTCCCGGGAATGGACTTGAACTCGCCCCGCAGGAAGCTGAAGTCATTGGAACCGGCCTCATCGACGGGGCCCGCATTTGCCTTGTCCATCGGCAGAGCGTATAATCCATTGGACGTACCCACAAAAAGCTCGCGCCCTGCGCCGCCGGCCCGCGAATTGTCGTAGATGGCACTCGTATAGCCCAGGCCTTCGTTGAGCTTTTCCGGGTAGATGTGTTTGATGGCATTGTTATAGGCGACGAGATCGATGCCGTCGTCGAGACCGATCCAGAGGTTCTTGCTCCGGTCGAGGAAAAGCATGAGGACATTGTTGTTTTGCAGCCCTTCCTTACGGGAGAGGTTTTGGATGATCTCGCCGCGCTTGTTCACTATATAAATACCATCCAGGTTGGTGCCGATAGCGAGCCATTGGTTGTTCACGGCGATGGCCGTAAGAACGCGTTCATTGGCGAAGGGGTTGGGGCCCGTAAATTTGAAGGGGGTGATCTTGTTGTCCGCGAGAAAATAGAAACCCGTATTCACCGTCCCCAGGAAGCTGCTGTCTTTGCCTACGGGGAACAGGCAGGTGGCGAGGTAGTCCGCGGGCAGGGCGCTTTCCTTTACAAAGGGCGACCAGAGCCCATCGCGGAATTCCAGCAGACCGTTCTTCTGGTCCTGCGCTATCAGCTGCCTGTCACTTTCGCCCAGGAACATCCACAACGAAGCGGCAGGGTAGACGGTGATCGTTTTGTTATTGAGCTGAAAGATCTTTTCGCGGCTTTGAAAGAAGACATCATTGCCATAGGGGACGATGTTCCAGACGTCCGAGAAGGCGCTGTTCTTTTCCGAAAGCAGGTTTTTCAACGAGGTGTAGACCAGCCGGCCGATGCTATCGGGGGAAAAATAGCCAAAATCGCCCTGGCCGCCTACATAGATGCGGTTATCTTTACCGATGGCGATCGACCTCACCACGGTCTTGTTCGAGATGGGGTAGTTACGCCAGTAGTTGCCATCGAAGGTCAGGAGGCCCTGGTAGTTGGCAAAATACATCACGCCATTGCGATCCTGTACTATCCCACGGTTTTGGGTACCGGCGTTATAGACCTCCCGTGTATAGTTGATGATATCGGGGATGCCGATGGTATTCTGGCTACGGCTAAGCAGGCTGAAACATAAGCAGATCGCGGTAGCCAAAGCTTTTAATTTGGACCTTTTGGTAAACATATGGCTGGTGTACCTAAAGATAGACCATTTTGTACGACGAGGTTTACTAAGAAGTACCTTATTGGCGAGCGTAGACCTGGCTGATGTAGTGTTGATGTGGCGAAAACCGCTGATCCAGAGGCTAATTGCCGGCTGATGTAGTATAGATGTAGTCAAAAACTGGCCTGCGGAGCAATCGGACTATAAATTTGTCGGGTTAACAGCTACCTGCATTAAAAAACCTTTTTAATTGTCTATTGATGAAATCGACTCCTACTAACGTATTGCTGCTTGTTTCGGCTTTGTTTTTCACCGTCACTGCCGCTGCCCAGCCTGTGGGCATATTCGAGAACCATGGCGATGTCGGTACGGGCGTAAAACCCGGATCGGCTACTTTCATACCGGAGACCGGACAGTATGTCATTTCCGGCGCCGGCTATAACGTCTGGGCCGATCATGACGAATTTCAATATGTTTGGAAAAAGATGAAGGGCGATTTCATCTTATATGCCCGCGCGGAATTCCTGGGAACCTGGGTGGACTATCACCGGAAGGTGGGTTGGATGATCCGCAAAACGCTGGACGGTAACTCGCCGCATGTGAATGCCGTGGAGCATGGCGACGGGCTGACCTCGTTGCAATGGCGTCCTACGGCGGGGGCGCAGACCCTGGAGCATCGGATGAAAATAACTCATGCAAATATCTTGCAGCTTGAGCGGAAAGGCGGGGTATATATCATGCGGGCGGCGATCTATGGACAGCCTTTTCAGACCGACACGCTCGCCAATGTCGACTTGGGGGATGAGGTCTATGTAGGCCTTTTTGTGGGGTCGCACAATTCCGATGTGCTGGAGACCGGCGTTTTCAGCAATGTGAGCATCACGGTACCCTATCCCGGCGAGTCGGACCAGCGGACCCAGATGACCCTGGGCAGCCGGCTGAACATCCTCGATATCGCGTCGGGACACCTCGACGTCATCTACCAAACCCCCTACAGCATCCAGGCGCCTAACTGGACGCCGGACGGGAAGAGCCTGATCTTCAACGACGCCAAAGGCACCATCTATACTTTCGACCTGGCTACGCGCACCCCGGAGGCGCTAAAGACCGGGACGGTCACCAATAACAACAATGACCATGTGATCTCCTTCGACGGGAAGATGCTGGGGCTGAGCAATTTCGTCAAAGAGCTGGGTGGCTCCATCATCTATAGCGTACCCATCGAAGGAGGCACGCCGAAACAGATCACGCCACGAGGTCCCAGCTATTTTCATGGCTGGTCGCCGGATGGCAAGGATATGGTGTTCTGTGGCGAGCGGAATGGAGAGTTCGACGTGTATAAGGTCTCGGCGGAAGGGGGAAAGGAACAACGCCTCACGACGACCAAAGGACTCGACGACGGCCCGGAGTACACCCCCGACGGCCAGTATATCTATTTCAATTCGGTACGCAGCGGGCTGATGCAGATCTGGCGGATGCGGCCCGACGGCAGCGACCAGGAGCAGGTCACCAACGACGAGTATGACAACTGGTTTGCGCATATCTCGCCGGACGGCAAATGGTTCGTGTATATCACCTTCCTACCACAGGAGACGCCGGCAGGTATCCATCCCCCCTACAAACATGTCTATATCCGGCTGTTGCCCATCGACGGAAAGGGCACGCCCAAGGTGCTGGCTTATTTTTATGGCGGCCAGGGGTCGATGAATACCCCATCGTGGTCGCCGGATAGCAAACACATCGTCTTTGTAAGTAATACGGATTTCGGCGGCGCTCAATAAACGATTGCTTATGCTTAGAAGACATTTTATTAAGAGCTCCGCCGTATTGGCGGCAGGGGCTCGCGCGGGGAGTCTCGCTGCCCCCCGGCGCAAGGTGCGGGATATCGGCATCCAGCTGTATACGGTCCGCAACGAAATGCTGGCAGACCCCACAGGCACGCTCAAAAAGCTGGCCGCTATCGGGTTCAGGGAGCTGGAGTCCGCGCGGAGCGAAAAGGGCAATTATTACGGTCTGGCACCAAAAGAGATCCGGAAGATCAGCCGGGACCTGGGCATGACGCTGCGCAGCGGGCATGTGCATGTCGACAACGACTGGCAGCGGAGCCTGGAAGCGGCCACGGAGACCGGTCAGCAATACATCATCTCCGCCGTCCTGCCCTCGCAGGGGCAAACGGTCGATCATTACAAGCGATCGGCGGAGGCCTTCAATAAGCTGGGTGAGCAGTGCAAGAACGCGGGACTCCACTTTGGCTATCACAATCACGATTCGGAATTCGAGACAGTGGACGGAACCGTACTCTATGATATTTTATTAAAATATACCGATCCTTCGCTGGTGACCATGGAAATGGATTTAGGCTGGGTTGTGGCCGCGGGTCACGATCCTTTTCACTATTTTAGTGTATATCCCGGCCGCTTTCCCCTATGGCACCTCAAGGATATGGACAAGGTTCGCAAGCAGAGCACGGAGTTTGGACAAGGACAGGTCGATATCAAGCGCCTGCTCGAGCATGCGAAACAGTCCGGCATGAGATATTTTTTCCTGGAACAGGAAGAGTATGCCCATACCGCGTTTGAAAGCATCCGGATAGATTACGATTATTTATCCAAACTAGATCTCTAAAGATGCTAAAGCTGCATGCTCTTTTCGCGCTGTTCCTGGTTCCTGTTCTTTTGAATGCTCAGACCGCCGGGACCGGAGCCGCGCCAAGCCCGTCGACCACGCCGGCGAGCCTACCCGTCCGCCAGGTCAGGCTCACGCATTTTACCCTGCTTTCGTCCGCGGTGGTCAAAGCCGGCGGCGATTCGCTTTCATCGGCGCATTATGCGCCCCCGAATTATTGGTTTCCGGTGACCGTTCCTTCGACGGTGCTCACGGGACTTGTAGCCAATAAAGTCTATCCCGATCCTTACCTGGGTATGAATAATATGCTGATCCCGGATGCCTCCGACACCTTCAACCGGCAGTATCACCTGGAGCAATACAGCTATCTGCCGGGTCAACCCAATCCGTGGAAAAAACCCTATTGGTACCGGACGATCTTTTCCGTCCCCGCCGCGGACCGGGGCAGGCATTTTCAGCTCATCTTCAAAGGCATCAACTATCGTGCGGAAGTATGGGTCAACGGCCGGCTGATCGCCGATTCGGCAAAGATGGTGGGTATGTTCGAGGAGTTCGATCTGGATGTCAGCGAGGCCATCCATGCCGGTGAGGCCAATGCCCTTGCGGTAAAGATCTATCCGTTGGACGTGCCGGGCGAGCCCGCTACGCCGCAGCTGAAGGCGCTCGAGGATTTTTATGAGAACGGCGGCCCCACGGGGGACATCGGCAAAAATGTGACGATGCTCTCTTCGGTGGGCTGGGACTGGATCCCGGAAGTACGGGACCGTAATATGGGTATCTGGCAACCTGTGTATCTGCGGACTACGGGGCAGGTGGTGATCAGCAGGCCGCGGATCGTCACCGGGCTGCCTTCGTTACCGGATACGAGCGTGGCGCGGCTTTCGCTGGATCTGCAATTGACGAACAATAGCGACCAGGCACGGCATGGATCGTTGGAGGTGACGATCACCCCGGAGAATTTCAGCGGTGCCGCGATCCATTTTAGCCGCGGCGAGACGGTCGAAGCCTCGGGCACAAGAACTATCCATCTCTCGGCGGCTGAGATACCCGAGCTGCTGATGCATCACCCGCGGCTATGGTGGCCTAACGGCTATGGACAGCCTTGGCTTTACCGTATCCGGCTTAGATATAACGATGGCTCTGTTTCAGACGATACCTCTTTTGTATTTGGAGTGCGCACCGTCAGCTCTATGGCTACGATGGTCAACGGCTGGACACGCCGCGATTTCTATGTCAACGGCAAACGCATCCATCTCGTCGGGGGCGCCTGGGTGCCCGATATGATGCTCAACAGAGACTATCAGCGTTATGATTATGAGCTGCGGCTTTGCCGTAATGCCAATGTCAATATGGTCCGCATCTGGGGTGGTGGGCTCGGCGAGACCGACGACTTCTATGAGCTGGCGGATCGCTATGGGTTGCTGGTCTGGCAGGACTTCTGGATCACCGGCGATACTAATGGCGGGTTCAAGGGATCGGCCGACTGGCCGCTGGAATCGCGGGTCTTCATCGACAATGTCATCAGCACCATCTATCGTATCCGAAATCATCCCAGCCTGCTCGTTTGGACCGGTGGCAATGAAGGGCATGCACGCAAGGAGCTTTACGATGCCATGCGGGACAATGTGGCATCGCTGGATGGGACGAGGCCTTTTATTCCCTGTTCGTCCGGTTTTTCCAAAGCGCCAAAGGACTGGAAGGGCTCATGGCCAGACGACAAGCCGGCGGGGGTGTACAGCGGCGGTCCTTATTCCTGGCAGGACGATGCCAAATATTATCAGCTCGTAGACGCCGGCAGGGACTGGGTATTCAAGGACGAAACAGGAATCCCTTCGCAACCGCCATACAACACTTTGTCAAAGATCATTCCCAATCTCGTACCCGATCCCAAGCTGCCGTATCCTCTCAATGACACCTGGGGTTACCATGATGCCTGTACCGGCAATGGCAAATACGATACTTATTATCAGGCGATGGTGGACCGGTTTGGCGCGCCCACGAGCATGCGCGATTTCTCGGACAAGATGCAATTGCTGAATGCAGGCGGCTATCGCAGCATCTTCGAAGCAGCGGGGCATAAGATCAGGGAGACGGGCGGCGTGATGCTGTGGAAGCTCAATGCCGCTTTCCCCAGCGTGATCTGGCAGGTCTATGACTGGTACCTGGAACCCAATGCCGGCTATTACTTTATGCAGCGGGCATGTGAGCCCGTGCATATCCAGCTCAACCTCGATGATTCCGTGGTGGCGATCGTGAACCGAACGTATGAGCGGCGTGCGGGTCTGCACTATGAGGCGGAGGTCGTGGGGATGACAGGCCGGTCGCTTTTCAAACGCGGGGGGCGAACGGATATCGACACCACCGATGCCAAAGAGGTCTTGTCGTTACGGGAGGTGCTGGCATCGACGGAAGGTATCTCGTTTGTGTTGTTGAAATTGAAGGACGCGACCGGCGCCACGCTTTCGCAGAATGTGTATTGGATGTCGCCGGGTCATGACTTCGCCGACTTGCGCGCGATGCCTTCGGCGCAGGTGAAGGTGGCGGTGATGCCGGCCGGGAACAAGGACGGATATTCCAGCTGGACGATACGCTTTACGAATGCCTCTTCCAGCCTGGCCTTTTTCCTCAATCCGCAGGTGATCGCGGATGGCGAGGAAGTGTTGCCGAGCTATTGGAGCGACAACTATTTCTCCATTCCGGCGGGGCAGTCGGTAACGGTAAAGGTCAGCTGTCCGCGTGCCGTGCTGGGCAGCCGGGTGCCGCAGCTGCGGCTGGAGGGATGGAATATCGCGGCGCAGACACTGCCGCTTACTCCCTGAACCGCGGGAGGCGGTTCTAAAGACATTAGGCAAAACTTCTACTCAATATGAATAAAGTATTCTTATTCATGAGCTATATGCTCGTGACGGGTTCGCTTTGCGCCCAGCACCCGGTGGGCATCTTCGAAGATCATATGGATATCGGCCATCCCAAGCTCGCGGGCGATGCCAGCTATGATCCTTCCACGCAGACCTATTCGCTTAGAGGTGCGGGGGACAATATCTGGTTCAACCGCGACGAATTTCAATTCGTCTATAAGAAGATGAGCGGCGATTTTATTCTCACCGCGGATTTTGCTTTCACCGGCGACACCAGTGGCGCCATAGGCCATCGCAAGATCGGCTGGATGATCCGGGAATCCACGGATGAGGGGGCGGCCAGCGCCAATGCCTGTAAGCACATCGACGGGCTCGTCGTCCTGCAATGGCGGCCCTACCGCGGGATGTATATGCGTGACCCGGAAGAAGAGCGGTTCTATCCTAAAAAGGGGGGACAGACCATCCGGCTCGAAAGGATCGGCAAGACGATCACCATGAAGATCGCGCATCCCGGCGAACCGCTACAGCTTGTCGGGACATGTGAAACAGATGCCCTGGAGAAAGATGTGCTGGTGGGGCTTTATATCTGTTCGCATGATTCGGATCATGTCGCCAGCGCACGCGTCTGGAATGTCCGGATCGACAAACCCGTGATCCATCCCTATACGTCGAACCCGCATGCCGTGCAGCCTGTGCTCCACGATGTGTTGGGGAGCCGGCTGGAGATCCTCGATATCGCCGATGGCAGCCGGCGGGTGATCCATGAGGCGCCGGGGAGATTCGAGGCGCCCAATTACATGCCCGACGGGAAGAGATTGTTGTTCAACCAGGATGGGTCGCTTTGGACCATTTCCACGGACGGGGGGACACCCGAGAAGCTGAATACCGGCAGCGCGGCCAAGATCAACAACGATCATATGATCTCGTTCGACAAGAAGATGCTGGGTATCAGCAATGGCCATGCCGATGGTGGTTCTTATGTCTACGTCCTGCCGCTGGCCGGCGGGGAACCACGCCAGATCACCGCGGAGTCACCTTCGTTTCTGCATGGCTGGGCGCCGGACGGCAAGGAACTGGCCATCGTAGCGAAACGCAATGGATCGCCTAATTACAATCTTTACAGGGTATCGGTTAAAGACAGCCACGAAGAGCTGCTAACGCCGGGAAATCACACGCATGTCGATGGCCCGGAATATTCGCCCGACGGAAAATATATCTATTACAACGCCAATGTAAGCGGGACGATGCAGATCTGGCGGATGCATCCGGATGGATCGGGCAAGGAACAGCTCACCTTCGACGATTACCACAATTGGTTTCCGCATATCTCACCCGACGGCAAATGGATGGTATTCATTTCTTTCCCTATGGACATAAATCCGGATGAGCATCCTTCCTATAAAGAAGTAATGTTGAGGTTGATGCCGCTCACTGCACCGGGCGGTCCCAGGGTCATTGCCTATCTCTATGGAGGACAAGGCACGCTCAATGCACCGTCGTGGTCGCCGGACAGCCGGCACATCGCCTTTGTCAGCAACTCGGTACCCGCTCATTGATGTAGTGAAGATGTGGCGAAAACACCTGATATCGCTTGTTTGAGAAGGGATGATGTAGTGTTGATGTGGCGAAAAAATAGCAGTCGGAGAAGTTCAAATTTAGTTTTGTTGAAAAAATACGACTGCTTATGCCAAAGAAAAAAAGCGGGCTGATGAGATTAGGCTGGATTGCGGCCTTTCTTTTCTTCACCTGTGCAGCATTTGCCCAAAATGTAGTAACGGGGAAGGTCATCAACAAAACGGACAACACGCCGATTCCCGGGGCAACCATCCAGGTTAGGGGCACCGACGTCATGGTGCAATCGGGTGCAGATGGTAGTTTTAGTATCAAGCCTCCTTCCGCGAGCGCAACGCTCCGGATCTCGGCGGTTGGATTCGCCACACTGGAGGTGCCTGTGACGGCCGGGACACCTTTGGGTAATGTTTCGCTCGCGACGAGTGCATCCACCCTTAACGATGTAGTGGTCACCGGCTACACTGCCCAGCGAAAAAAAGACATCACGGGATCGGTGTCGGTGGTGAATGTCGCCTCGATGAAAGAGACTCCGGCGAGCAGCACCGAATCATTGCTGCAAGGGCAGGCTTCCGGGGTCACGGTTTTCTCCACTGGTCAGCCCGGCGGCACCTCCACGGTCCTGATCCGTGGTATCACCTCCCCGGGTAATTCCAATCCGTTGATCATGGTCGACGGCGTGCCCGAGCTCATGCACGATATCAATCCAAACGATATCCAGTCGCTCCAGGTGTTGAAGGACGCCGGTGCCGCAGCTATCTACGGAGTCCGCGGGGCTAACGGGGTTATCATCATCACGACTAAAAAGGGGACCGGCGCCGTCAGGGTTTCTTATGACGGCTATTATGGCACCCAGAGACCGCTGAGTCATTCATGGGATATGGCCACACCCACGCAGACAGGCGAGGCCAAATGGGCGATGGCCTTCGACGACGGTCTAACGCCGAGTGATCCTCAGTACGGAAAAGGAGCCACTCCCGTATTGCCCTATTATATCACGCCCGCGGGAGCGCCGCAAGGCGCGCCGAATACCAGCCTGGCTGACTATAGTCTTTATAGCAACCATATCACACTGGCCGACCAGCAAGGCAATAACTGGTTCAAGGATATCTTTAAACCGGCGCCCATCCAAAGCCATAATATTTCCGTGGCCGGTGGAAACGGCAAGTCGCAATATTTCTTTTCGTTCAACTACATGGATCAGGACGGCACGCTGATCGACACCAAGCTGAAACGGTATGGCGTCAGGGCCAATACCAGCTTCTCCCTGATCGACGACCACGTCCACATCGGCGAAAATTTCTACGCTTATTACAAGAACAATCCGGGGTATATGAATGCACTGGGCGTCAACAGCACGAACTCTATCAATGCTGCCTTTCAGACCCCCAATATCATCCCTGTACACGATATAGCCGGTAACTATGCCGGCACTATCTCGATAGGTACGGGGAACGCCTCAAATCCGGTTGCCATCCAGGAGCGCCAGGCCAACAATGTCAACCAGACCTATCATGTGGTCGGCAATGTATTTACCGACGTAGACTTCCTCAGGCATTTTACGGCTCATACCAGTGTCGGCGGGACTGTAGATTATAACTACCTTAACGCATTTGCGTCTACACCCTATGAGAATGCGGAAAACAATACCGCGGCCAACCTCTACCAGGAGACCTGGGCCCTGAACAATAGCTTTATCTGGACCAATACGTTGAAATACAGCAACCAGTGGGGCAACCACAATCTGAGCCTGCTGGGCGGCGAGGAATACATTTATGAGAACGGCAGGGCTAACCAGACTACCAGGGGTAACTACTATATCACGGATTCGAGCAACCTGACCGTGAGCCCGAACCTTTGGACGCTGAATTTCGGTCAGCCTTCGACACAGACCAATAACTCCAATGTTGTCCAGCCCAATGGTTATGCAACCCCTTACCGGCTGGCGATATGGTCCTTCTTCGGCAGACTGGATTACAACTATAACGGCAAATATCTTTTGAGCGGGACCATCCGCCGGGACGGTGCTTCGGTGTTCGCGCCCTCGCAACGCTATGGTAATTTCCCTAGTGTGACGGCCGGCTGGCGCATCTCGCAGGAAAACTTCATGCAAAACATCACCTGGATCAACGATCTGAAGATCCGCGGTGGCTGGGGTAAGGCGGGATCGCTCAGCGACATCAACCCAACCAATCCTTATACCTTGTACGGCCAGCAGATCAATCAATCGTATTATGATATCAACGGGACCAGCAACAGCCCCGTTCCGGGATTGTATGTCAGCCAGTATGGCAACCCGGCTACTACCTGGGAGAAGGATATTCTCACCAATGTGGGTTTCGATGCCACGTTGTTCAGTAATAAGATCGACCTCACCCTGGAATGGTATAAGAAACTGATCGACGGCCTGCTGTTTGTTCCGGTAGTCCCGGGAACGAATGGCGGAGCGGCGGATCCCTTCGACAACTCGGGGAATGTACAGAACACGGGGATCGACGCGGCGCTGACCTATCATGGGTCTATCCGCAACGATCTTAAATTCGACCTCACCGGGACCTTCACGTCCTATAACAACAAGGTCGTGAGTCTCCCTGCGGGAACCCTATATTACAATGAACCCACGGGCGCCCAGACCTATACATCGAGGATACAGCCGGGCCATCCACTGGGCGAATTTTATGGTTACAAGGTCACCGGCATTTTCCAGAACTGGTCCGACGTATATAAGTCCCCGACGCAGCAGGATGCTGCTCCCGGCAGGTTCAAATATGCCGATGTCAATCACGACGGGAAGATCACCAGCGATGATCAGACCTTCTTTGGCAACCCGAATCCGAAATTTACGGCAGGCCTGAATATCTCGGTCTCCTATAAGAACTGGGATCTTTACACCTTCTTCTATACCTCCATCGGCGCCAAGATCCTCAATAATGTCAAATCGTCCACCGACTTCCCGCAGACCTTCGGTAACCAGATCAGCAAGAATGTGGTCCTCAACTCGGCGAGACTCGTCAATGCCTCGGGTTCCCCGACCAATGTCAACGATTCGACGGCCCATGTCGCCAATCCTGGAACGAACGTTCCGATGCTGGAACAAAGCGCCAATTTCAGCAACTCCGCCGTATTCAACTCCTATATCATGGAGAGTGGTTCCTTTCTCCGGTGCAGAAACCTGACGATCGGTTACAATATCATGTCCGATGAATTGAAACGTCTGCATTTCGAGCGACTGCGGGTCTATGTGCAGGCCCTGAACCTGTTCACCTTCACCAAATATTCAGGATTGGACCCCGAGCTGAACCCTGGCACCAATACCTCTTTTGGTATCGACGGAGGTGTGTATCCGAATAACCAAAAGAGTTATAATGTAGGGGTAAGTCTTACGATCCATTAATTCATTTTAATAAAATTAACTAGTATGCTAAAACTCTTAAAGTGGATAATGCCTGCGAGTGTGGTGCTTACTGCCGTGGTCATCTACGCGTGTAATTCAAAATTGAATATTCAACCGCAGGGGTCGCTGCTCCAGCCGAATGTGACCACTAATTCCGGCGTGCAGGGACTCCTGATCGGCGCCTATGCCTTGTTGTCCGGTGAACCTGATCCCGGTCAGAACCTCGGAAACGGCAGTGGCGCCTCCAACTACGTCTGGGGAAGCGAGTGTGCCGACGACTCCTACAAGGGGTCTACCCCTAGTGACCAGCCCGACGTGATACCCCTGATGACCTGGTCGTTGGCACAGTCGGGCACCAGCACTTATCTCGACGAGAAATGGACCGTGCTCTACAATGGCATCCAGCGCTCCAATGATGTCATCCGCACGGTGCGTCAGTCCACTACCATTTCTCCGGCAGATACCGTGGAATATGAGGCCGAGGCCAGGTTCCTGCGTGGATATTATCATTTCGAAGGGGTAAAGATCTTCAAAAACTTTCCTTACGTCAACGAGAACACGCAGTATGCCGCGGGCAACCTCAATGTGCCGAACTATGTGGGTGGGTCCTACGTCGATATCTGGCCGGCGATCGAGGCCGATCTCTCCTATGCAGTCAGCAACCTGCCGGGAACTCAGCCCAATATCGGGCGGGTGAACAAGTGGGCGGCCATGGCCTATCTTGCCAAAGCCTATATGTACCAGCATCAGTACGACAGCGCCCTGCCGCTGTTGCAGCAGGTGATCACGCAGGGTACCACCTCGCAGGGGACGCCTTATGCACTCGAGCCTATGTATGAAAGCAACTTCAATCCCGCCCAGAAGAATGGCACCGAAAGCATTTTCGCCTGCCAGGCCTCGGTGAACGATGGGTCTTCCACTGCGACTAACGGTGGCAATGGCGATACGGGTGATGAGCTTGACTTTCCCTACAATAATGGCCCGGGCTGCTGCGGGTTCAACAACCCGTCCTGGAACCTGGTCCAGGCCTATAAGACCGACGTCAATGGCCTGCCTTTGCTGGATGGCAGCTATAACAACACCCCGCTGATCAACGCCCCTTCCGGCGCGACCTGGTCCGGCACGATCGATCCCCGGCTGGATTGGGTGGCCGGCAGACCCGGCGAGCCTTATTTCGACTGGGGCACCATCGATTCTACCTGGGTTCGTGATCTGGCGGATGATGGCCCGTTCGTGCCCAAAAAGAACGGTTACGCCAAGAGTCAGCAAGGGACGTACTCTTCTACCGAAACCGTATTCTGGGGGGCCGCCGAAGTCGATGCGAATAATGTCAACCTTTGCCGTCTCGCCGATGTCATCCTGTGGGCGGCGGAATGCGAGGCACAGGCGGGTAATCTCGATCAGGCCGAAACCTATGTCAATATGATCCGCCAGCGGGCAGCCAATCCCAGCAGCTGGGTATACCTGAATGCTACGTATAACGCCAATGCCAGTACGTATTCACCGCAAACGACACCTGGCGGCAATTATCTGATCAAACCCTATCCTGCGGGCGCGTTCACCGCAAAGGGGCAGGCCTATGCCATGCAGGCCGTCCAGATGGAAAGGCGACTGGAGCTGGCCATGGAAGGTCAGCGTTTCTTCGACCTGGCAAGATGGGATAACGGAACGGGTTCTATGGCCACCACGTTGAATACTTATGTGGGCGTGGAGAAGAACAGGACGGGGTTCTATCGCGTGAACAATGGCGCTTTTTTCACCAAGGGGGTCAACGAAAACTTCGCTATTCCGCTCAATGAGATCCAGGCAGAAAATTCGACGGGAACTGTTTATTTGAAGCAGAATCCGGGGTATAATTAAGTTTTCACGGTTACAAAGCAAAAGCAGACAACCGGATGTTCGTTTCCGGACAAACGGGGGCTTTGGATTTTTCCTTAGCCCCCTTACTTTCAGGGGGTTACGGCATTGGCATATGTCTTGATCTCTTTCCGGCATAATTACCCCCAATGCTCAGGAGCTATCTTATCACCGCCTGGCGGAACCTCCGGAAGAATAAGGTATTCTCCGCCATCAATATCATCGGGCTGGCCATCGGCATGGCCGCCTGTCTGCTGATCCTCCAGTATGTCAACTTCGAGCTGTCGTATGATCAGTTCGATAAGAACCTGCCGGATCTGTATCGGGTGTATAACGACCGGTATCAGAACGGCAAGCTCATTCAGCATGGGACGATCACCTATTCGGGTATCGGCCAGGCCATGCAGAACGATTATCCCGAGGTCATCAACCATGCACGGGTAGAGCCCTGGGGGCAATTTGTAGTCTCCTCGGGCATGAAGAAGATCGGCGATCAAAACGGCATCGCGGTGGACAATTCGTTCCTTTCGATGTTTTCGTATCCCCTGATTGCCGGCGATACGCGGACGGCGCTTCAACAACCTCATTGTGTCGTGATCACGGCATCGGCCGCCAACCGGTATTTCGGGGCCAAAGCCAATGATCTGGGGTCGGCGCTCGGCAAGACCGTGTTGATCGGTACCGATTCCATTCCTTTTAAGGTCACGGGCGTGATGAAGGATGTCCCCGAGAACTCGCATTTATCTTTCGATGTCCTGGTCTCCTATGTGACGATGTTGTCCGGGAGAAACCCCTATAAGGAGGCGGATTATGATTTTCAGCAATCCAATTTCTGGCATTATATCCAGCTGCGGCCGGGAACGGATTACAGGAAGCTAGAGGCTAAGCTTCCTGCTTTCAGCGACAGACATTTTCAGGGGAATAAGGTGTCTGGCAGCGTGGAGAAATTCTATCTGCAGCCTTTATCACGGGCGCATCTCTATTCCGATTTCGAATATGAGATCGGTAACACCGGCAGCGCGACGGTGGTGTGGGGGCTGTTGATCATCGCCCTGTTCATTATTGTGATCGCGTGGGTGAACTATATCAATCTTTCCACGGCGCGGTCAGCCGAACGGGCCAGGGAGGTCGGCGTGCGCAAAGTTATCGGCGCGGCGAGGGGGCAGCTTATCCGTCAGTTCCTGATGGAATCGTTTATCGTCAATATCATTGCGCTTTCGCTGGGTGTTCTGCTGATGTTTGTGTTTCAACCAGCCTTCAATGCGCTCGTTGGGCACCGGCTGTCTTATGCGTACCTGTTGCAGCGGAGCATGAGCGGTTATACCATTACGTTTGGGTTGCTGGGGTTAATACTGCTAGGTATTTTCGTATCGGCTTTTTATCCGGCGTTTGTGTTGTCTTCGTTCCGGCCGATCCTGGTGCTGAAAGGAAAGTTCAGCTCTTCGAAGAAAGGTATCATTTTACGGAAGGGGCTGGTAGTCGGTCAGTTTGCCATCACGGTAGGCCTGATCGTAGGTTCGCTGGTGGTGTACCGGCAGATCCGGTTCATGAACAAGCAGGACCTGGGAATGAATATCGATCATATCCTGATGTTTCAGCCGCCGATGCTAACCAGTTTCGACTCCACTTTTATCGACAAAGAGAATACGTTCCGGTATCAGCTGAGTCAGTTGCCGGGTGTTGCGGGGGCGGCGACGGCCTGGAATCCCATGGGGGGTGAAACGGGGCGGGATTTTGGTGTCCGGCGTTCCGACCAGGACAATTCGGTGCATTTTACCATGCGGCAGAACGGTGTCAGTGCCGGGTTTATCGGTCTTTACAAGATCAAGGTGCTGGCCGGTCGTGATTTCGTCAACACCGATTTCAATCCTGATTTTTCCAAATTGCACAATCTTATTCTCAACGAGAAGGCCACAAAGCTGCTGGGTTTTGCCACACCGCAGGATGCCATCGGGAAAATGATCTCACGCGGGGATATGGCTTTATGGACGGTTATTGGGGTCATCGACAACTATCATCAGAAGTCATTGCGTTTCGAGCTGGAGCCGACACTGCTTTTACCAGTGTACAGCACCTACAGCCAGATTGCGGTCAAGGTCACCTCCGCGGATGTTCCGGCGACGGTTGCTTCGATCAGGAAAACTTTCGATGCTTTTTTTCCCGGAAATTATTTCAACTATTATTTCCTCGATGAAAAATATAATGAGCAATATACCAACGACCGGCTTTTTGGTGAGGCCTTCAGCATCTTTGCCGGTTTTGCCATCTTCATTGCATGTCTTGGATTATTAGGACTGTCGCTTTTCGCCACGATGCAGCGCACCAAGGAGATCGGGGTGCGGAAGGTGTTGGGGGCTTCGGTGGGGAATATCGTCCTTTTGTTGTCGGGCGATTTTATCCGGCTGGTGGTGGTCGCCATCCTGATCGCTTCGCCGGTGGCGTGGTTTATCATGCATCGGTGGTTGCAGGATTTTGCTTACCGGGTGGATGTGGCGTGGTGGGTGTTTGTAGCGGCCGGGGTGCTGGCGGTGGCGATTGCGTTGGTGACGATCAGCTTTCAGGCGGTTCGCGCCGCCATGGCGAATCCGGTGCGCTCGTTGCGTAGCGAGTGAGGTCAAAGGTGTAGCCCACGCCGGGCGAGTCATTTTCTGTTCATAAACGCAGGCGCAGCTGTTGCTTCAGCGCCAGGTCCTGCGTCGGCTCTTGTGTCGGCCGGCAGCGGTCACGAAGCGCTTCGAGCCGGTACTCTCCCCCGAGATTTTTGCCTTCAAAGGCGGACTTGCCGGGATGATCCACAAAAAAAATACGCTCGTCACCCGCCTTGCTTTTATCGATGATGACGGCAATACCTTCTTTTTTGAGGTTTTCCTCGAATTCCTTCCAGTCCGGGATGTGGCCTGCCAACGCCCATTCGATGGCGGTAGAAAGACGTTCCCGCGGAGTATCTCGAAGGGCTCGATTCTGTTCGAATTTCTCTTCCAGGTTCTTAGTCGTTGGCTTCACCAGGAATCCACTGGCTTTTAAGGGCTTGCCGATCATTTTGCCGTTTTCGTCGAGCGCATGGTATAAAAGGCCGCCGCCTTCGTGGAGCCGTGACCCTTCTTTGCCGGGATTGGCCGCAACATTGTATTGCTTCAGGATGGCATTCAGTTCATCCAGCGAGGTATAATTATAGTGGACGACGGCCAGGTTCAGTACATCGCTAATAGCCCGTTTGAGGCCAGGCTCTCCGTAGATGACGCGCTGAGCGCGATCCGTGGCGAATTCTTCCTTTTGTTCTGGTTTCGCGGCCGTCGGTCGTTCGAGGGAATATTCTCTTTCCAAAGCCCTGCAGAGCGAATGCGCTTGATGAAACTGCGGTCGCCCGATATGGATTGGGCTCCCGTCGGCGCGGACGGCTACCGTCACAATATGCAGATGGGTGTGACCCGCGTCATAATGCCGATACGCCACATAAGGCTCGTCTTTGAATCCCCTTCCGTCCATATACCGGCCGGCAAGCTCCGCCATTCTTTCGTTGCTCAGCATTTCCCGTTTGCCGAAGTTCAAAGAAAAATGGTACCCGTTTTCATAATATCGTTCGTCGAGCGAAGTCCGCTGGCGAAACCGTTCGGTAATCTCCTTCCTGACCAGTTGATCGTGATCCTTTAGGAAATTCTCTGCCTTGATCATCTCCGCCTTTCCTTCCGCTACTTTATATTCATTATATTGAAGGGCGGTTATGACGTTTTTTTGTAGGATGTGTGGCTGCATATATCGATGAGTTGTATGAGGCGTTCCTCGATCGATTGTACCCTTTTGGTCAGCGCTTCTTTTTCGCCAGCGGATAAGATCTCCTTTGACAAAAGAAGCCGCAAATCCTTCCTGAGGCCCACCGCCATTTCGATAAGGTCGTCGAGAGAGTGGTTCCGATAGATGACCGTCACCGGCTCACCGAGTAACAATCTTCGTGCATAGTGACTCTTTTTCTTATAGAGCGTACACCTGAATCCCTCCAGGAAAGATTCATATTCCCCGGATTGCATTTGTGTTCTGACGATGTAACGTTTCATGTTTTTCGATAAATATACGCCCGGCCCGATAGGCCGCCTTTAGAGTCCTGGTACGAGTCCGGGCCGGCGGCCTGCTTCCCGTAAACATAAAAGATCCCGCTTTCAAATGGCGTCCACCAACGGTTGTCCAGGCGAGTCGGTTGTCTTATCGTCCCCCGCCGGCGGGTCCAGGTATAACCTTTACTCGAACACCACTGTCTTATTCTTATACACCATCACCCGATCCTCGAACACCAGCCGCAGTGCCCGGGCCAGGACTGCACTCTCGATCTCCTTGCCGGCCTTCATCATATCCGTTACCGAATAGGAATGGTTTACCGGGACGATCTGCTGGGCGATGATGGGCCCCTCGTCCAGCTCCGCTGTTACAAAATGAGCCGTAGCGCCGATCAATTTGACACCGCGTTCGAATGCCTGTCGGTACGGACTAGCCCCGGCAAACGCCGGCAGGAAGGAGTGATGGATATTGATGATGCGGGAGGGGAAAGTCGTCATGAAGACCGGGGACAGGATGCGCATGAATTTAGCCAGCACGATATAATCGGGCTGATAGCTTTGCAGGAGATCGATGATCTTTTGTTCAAAGCGCTCCTTTTCCAGACCCTCGTGGGATATGTGGGAAAAGGGCACTTCAAAGCGACGGCAGATGTCCTCAAAAACGGGGTAGTTGCCGATGACACACTGGACGGACGCGCCCAGGGTCTTGAAATGATGACGCACCAGGATGTCGGCGAGACAGTGATATTCCTTCGTCACCAGCACGGCGATCTTTTTCTCTGTGCGCAAGTTAACCGAAACCACCGCGTCATTGGGAAGGGCGGAACGAAGCCTGGCTTCCAGCATGGCCGTGTGGGCCGCGCTATCTACTTCCACGCGGATAAAAAAGCGGTTTTCCGTGCAGTCGACGTGCTCGCGCAGAGAAACGATATTGAGCCCTTCCTCCGCCAGTACACCTGAGATTGCAGCGACCAGGCCCACCTGGTCCTTACATTGGATAACAACGATCATTCCGACAAGTTAGTGAACTATCGCCCAATTCGCACTGCGGTTCTTTCGCAGTCGTCTATACGCCGTTGCAGGAAATTACGTTCCATAGGATTGCGTGGCAGCGAAAACGCTGTGGCGAAGTGAGCTTTCGCATCCGGGTAATTTCCCCGGCGGAGCTCAAGTTCACCGAGCGCCAAAGCCACCCAGGGGATTTACCTGCGGAATCTGAGGGCCATTTTCAATGAGGCCATTGCCGATGGCATTATTTCCAAAGAGAAATGCTATCCTTTTGGCCGGCGCAAATATCAGATTCCCACTGGCAGGAATGTTAAGAAGGCCCTGAAGTTGGAGCAGATTGAGAAAATCTATTTCTATGGACCGGCATGCGAAAATGAGCGCCGGGCGAAGGCGTTCTGGCCGTTTTGCTATTTTGGGAACGGGGTCAATCCGAAGGATGTCGCCTTGTTGAAATATAAGAATATTCACGACAAATACCTCATATTTGAGCGGACGAAGACGGAACGGACGGTGCGGACCGATCCGAAACCGATTACCATTTTCGTCAATCAGGATATGCGGGCGACCATCGAGGAATGGGGCAACAAAGACAAGAACCCGGAAAATTTCATTTTCCCGATTTTGCACGAAGGCATTACTCCTTTAAGGCTATACGACCTGGTTCAAAATTTTATCGGCACTATTAATAAATGGATGGGGATCATCGGCGGGAAATTGGGAATTGACAAGAAATTGACCACTATCGTAAGTCGCCACTGCTTTTCCACGGTTATGCAAAATTCCGGGGCCAGCACGGAGTTTATTCAGGAGGCGTTAGGTCACACCGACAAGCGGACTACAGAGAATTACCCGGATAGTTTTGAAAAGGAGATAAAAAAGGAGTTCGCGGCAAAGCTCATTCCGTTTAAGAAGCCGCCAAACGAAAGTGACGCCTTGGTGAGAGTGAGCTAGGGAAAAAAATATCAATTATTCGTACGCACGAAGTATTCACCGTTGAAGGCATAGCTGATTTTTCTTTTAGTAACGCGACCTTCTTCGAGAACGACTGGGAAGGTGATACTACCGGTGGCAGAGTTGAAATGGAAGTTGGCGTCTCCTTCGCTGCCCAGAGTATAATCGAATCCAAGAGTTCCGGTCATGCCCGATGCGGTGCGGATGAGGGGAACGTTGCTTCGCAGCTGACCACTGTCAAGTTGTAGGATTTCGAGAGCCGCATGGACTTTCAGCGTAGCGATGATTGCTTCGGAAGCAGCAAGATAATAGGTTTCGTTGCCCGTCTTAAAAAGATATATTGCTGAATAGCTGTCGCCCGGTCCACCGTCCACAATTGTCAGGGTTGAATAGACTTTGCCATCAATTTTATATTGATAGATGTTATTAGCGTTGTGGGCGGTCCCCCCGGTTTGACCGTCCCAGGAATAGATGCGAAGGAGCCCGTCGGCAGAGGTAGCTATGGTGACACCTTCGTTGTGCAGTCGGGTGAAGGGATAGTGCAACGAGGCTGTATTTCCAGCGGTAAGATGTTGAAGCATTTCTCCGAAGATGCTATCATAACGACTAATGGAATCGTAAGCATTGATGTTGTGGTTTGGTCCTCGTAACATTTCCGAAAAGGAATCAATTATTTGTAGTTGGCGGCAAAGGATAGTTTCAGTCCGGGCGAGTGATTGGCCTAAGGCGCAATGATTAAGAAAGATCAGCGAGATCAGTACCCTAGACCGCAATAAGCTTGTAGCGATAGTTTGCATAATAGTGATTCCGTGAAGGGTTTGGTCATTTCGAATATCCCGTCAGATATTTGTCAATTTGGGTTTTGTCTGCTAAATCGAATAATTCTGAACTATTCCAATCGACAAGAACAAGCTCGCATTCTTCACCCAAAGCGTATAAGGCAGCCTGGATGATGTCAAACTGTGGTGCGGAAATTATGAGGTGGATGTCGATCCAAATGTTTTTGACAAAATCTCCTTGCATATCAAAGAAGATCGTAAAGTTTGGAAACCCAAATGCTCGCGTGTCCCCGGTCTCACAATCCAAAATTTCCCGCCCATCAAACCTGATATGGTTCGCTTTTCGGAATTGAAAGCTCAAAAGCGTTTTCTCCAAATAGTCAGCACGCAGCTCTTTTGAAATTGTCGGGGTCAGCATTTTGCCTCTTACAAAAATATCCGTGAATCCATAGTCGACTTTGGATTTTGCCGAAAAGTCTTTAATCTGCCCAATTTGCTTCACGATAAACTCTTTATTCTCTTTCGGCACAATTTCGATTTGACAGTAGTCGTCGTCCCAAAATGCCGGAACGTATTCATTTGGATCGGCCCCAGGGACAGGAAGCTTATTAGAAATTCGACGCCTTAAAAATGTAAAAAAGCCCATTTAAACGAGTTTCGATAAATAAGTTAAAATTTCTGATTTTTCAATTTCCCTTACACTATCGATCATCATCTCCAAACCCATATAGCTCCAATTGGGCTGCCGCACTTTGGCAACCAAATTGGCTGGTAGTGGATATCCCAGCCGTTCCGATGCTATTTTGATAACCTCATCTTGCATATTGCGGGATAGTGGGTCAGGGTCATCATTATTTCTGCCAGTTAATAAACCCATATTACAATATACAACTATTGTCAATTTTTGAAAAATACGGCTTTAGTCCCGCTCAGAGAAGTATTGAATTGGCTGTCATTTTACCATTTTCCGGCAATTCAGTAAATTACCGTTTGGAGAATAAAAAGCCCATCCCATGAATTTAAAGCAAAAGCTGTTTTCCAATATGATTCTGCGGAATATGCTCGCCAGCTTCGGGAGCCGATCCGCCTACACAAAAGACCCCGGATCATTTGTCCGGTATTTTCAATATAAGATTGGCCCTTACCAGTCGGACCAGCATTTATATTTTCCCAAGGAGCCATATGCGCTCAGGTATAAAAATGAGATTTTCCCAAGGACCGGGCGCTCCTATCCGCCCAGGCATGGGTCATTGAAAAACTCGACGAATTGAAGAAATCCCAACAGGAACAGATCAGACAGGACATCGAGCAGGTCGTTCAGGGAATTGTTAATAATCGTAGAGCTAAGTATAACCTTAACCACTTAAACGCATTAGCCAAGGTCTTTAAGTGCTCACCGCGTGAATTTTGGCCGGAAAAGCCTTTATAGACATCAACTAATTTCTATTGGATTAATGCTGTAATTTGTTTCATGGTATCCGGGCGGGCATCAGCCTATGTCGCGATATTAGAACTCAGGAAAATACTATCTTTCATTGGCTTCATCCCTATTGAATTTATATCCTTTAGTATCTATGTGAAGTGCCGTAAACGAAACTTCTTTTTTATCAAGTTCTTCCGTAAATATTGCTTCGTCCTTGGCAAAAGCGATCACCTCTATTTCCTTTCCAACATAGTCTTTAGGAATAGGAAATGAAATAATCTGCTGCTGAGGAGTTAATTTGATGCGTATCATAGTTCCACGAAGAATAGTTTAGTACTTCTCACTTGCGATGGGATACTATTTTCTCTGAATAATATTTTCTAAACCAGACTGGAATAGTATCATTGTCGATGTGATCCCACTTTTTTCTTTTCTTGATTAACTTGAAATGAGCGAACATTTCAAAATCTTCACCGTCCTTGGAATTGTCAGAAAAATAGGCCTGATAGACCACTTGACTAGCTGCATACAATAATTCCAGCGAGCGATAATATCGGCTTATGATTTTGTCGCGTGGAACATTATGTCCCCCTTTTTTTGCCCTGGCTTCAACCCTGAAAATATTAATTTGGGGCGATTCAGTAGAAACGAAATATAGATATACTTTATAGCCTGCCGCAGCCGCCTCGCGCATCAGATCTAATTTGGACGGGTGAGAAAAGACAGTCTCAAAAGAGAATTTTTTTCGTTCTTCAAGAAGCTTTTTGCGTAGAAAATCTGCTATAATCTGAGCTACTCTTTCATTATGTCCCTTATCTTTCAATTTTAGGACATTTTTGCGGATAAAGTAGCTTTCCGAAAAGCATGCTTCAGGAAATTCCGCATTCACCAAACCGGAAGCTAATGCAACTCTTTTGAATTCAGAGTTGGTGACCTTAATTTCAAAAGACTTAAAACTCACGCCATCTTTAAGCAGGGCAACGGCAATATCATCCGCGTTTATATAATGACCAAAATCAATAAACCGTCCTTCTGACTTGGTATTTTTTATCCTCTGTATTACTGTACTTTTACCTGAGCCGTTCGGACCGGCGAATACGCGCAGCCGGAGTTGAGACATGGAAGCTCTAGTCAAGGGCTACGTTGAGGTTGTCCGGTTGGGGAATAGGTTCTATTTTCTCGCGGGTGCCGTCGGCAAACTTTCGGATTACCCAGCCATCCTCTGCGATGATGACATATCCCATGGTCGCCATAGTTTCTTTGGCGGCATCCCGAACGCCGGATCTGGCCGCACTTACCAAGATACGTTTGGTGAGATAGGCTTTACGCCGCGAGCTACCCGATGGTACTTTCTTTGCCATATTTAAAGGTACTACAATTTCTTTAAAAGCTGGGAGCGGGAACCGCGGAACGTACGGTTAGGAAGCCATTTCTGGCCTGCTCCGTGGTATAGGTATTTTTCTCATGCCCTATCGCGCGGATCGAGTTGAGGTCTCTCAGTTGAAGGCTGATCTTGTCAAAACGAATGCCTCCGTGGAGCCCACGTAGGAGCTCGCCCAAGGCCAAAGCTCCGGTGCAGGCGCCGACGAAGGACGCGGATACTGCCTTACCAGCAATGGTTAGCGGTACAATGCCGCAGGGGTCTTTCAGTTGTTTTTGCAGAATGGATAAGACAACGGGATTGATCTCTGCCTCGCCGGTTGCGTCCCAGATAGCCTGCGGAGTCTGCCGTGCATCGGGAAAGGTATGCAGCGTGGCGCGATCGAAGGTGGCGAGATTACCGCCGAGACCGGCCTCCACGATCAAATCGAATCCGGCAGCTTCGAGGTGCAGACGCGAGCTGGCCGTGTCGAAGCCGCAGAGGGCGACAAAGGGCTCTTCGCAGGCACGGCGGGTATGTTCGTCAAATCTTCGCTCTGTAATCACCGTATTAAATTGGCGCTTCTCGAGCCAAAGGCTGCACCAACGGGTTTTGTAGTGGCCGGCGGCTTTTTTTGTGGTCAGCAGGCCTGCACTCCAGTTGGCTTTGACGATCCGTTCGGGGTCCTGGAGCAGGATGGATACTTCTTGCGGATCGGAGTAAGGCAGCAGGCCGATGTTCCACAAGTAAGCCTGACCGAGATGGCCGAGCCCGAGGAGCCAATATTTTTGCGGCAGTAGCGCTACCGCGGGGCCTTTTGCGAGCGGATCGAGCCAATGGAGATCGGGGCGCCAAAGCGAAAGACCGACGGACTCATCGCCTGCCGCTATCTCCATGCCCGAGAGTCGGAGAAAGGCGAGAGTGGTGCCGAGACCGCCGGCAAAGACCCCAGCGGTAGGTATGGTACCGTCAGCATCGAAAGGGGAGGGTTCGCCGTTGGCC
Source organism: Puia sp. (assembly GCA_035946435.1). Lineage (GTDB taxonomy): Bacteria > Bacteroidota > Bacteroidia > Chitinophagales > Chitinophagaceae > Puia. The sequence continues at coordinate 24,415 of DASYZH010000199.1, forward strand.
ATTACGCCCCCCTGCCAGTCACTGCAAACGATCTGTAATTGGTTGTCGTCGATTTGCGCGGCTAAACCAAAGGTTAGTGTGAAGTCTTTGGTGGGAAGAACAGTTGTGAGCGAGCCGCCCAATTCGCAAACGATCTCGTCGAGCGATCTTTTTTGCGGCCAGGGAAGCAGGCAGGCTACGTGAGGTGGCATTTGCACGGACACGCCGCCAAGGAAGGCTCTTTTGGCGGTGTTGATGGTCGTCAGTAGGGCGGCCTGCAAGGGCAGCGAGTCACGAATGGCTTCTCCGCAAAGGATGTTGAGCGTGAGCGATTGTAGTTTTCGAAGGGCATCCTCAGGCTGACAACCTTCTTTTTCCATAATTCCGAGAGAAAGGCGATTGAACGAATCGATAGTTGGTTTCATAGCTTTTTATTTGATCAGTTGAATTGCTTTGGCGCCGGGCCGCCATGATCTCCACCGGCCGTCACCGAGGAACTCGTGGATGCCGACGCCTTTGAGCAACTTTCTGGGCTGCGTGGCATAAAAGGGAATGATCAGAGCCATATGGCCGGGCTGTGCGATTATGGGGTGGTGTTGGTCTGAACCGCTTTGTCCCGTCCATTGATCGGGATGCGTGTGCACGTCGGCCAGCACGCGAAGGCCGTGGTCCGAGCAATAGTTCCACAAGGGAATGAAGGCATCGCCATCGAGTATGATGATCCCTGAATCAAAGGCGCCTGGATCCAGGACGTTATAACAGATGAATTGGGTAACGGTATCGGTACCTTTCTCGCCTAACAGGAAGGCCCCTGTTTCCCTCCGGCCCTCGCCGAGGCTACATAGTTCGGTCACCAGGGATGTCCATACGGACCGTTTGATCTTTAATTTAGGATCTCGCATAGTCGGATGAATGTAAAAGCTGGTGAAGGAAATGGAGGTACACGGTGATCTTGAATGTAGGCTGCCACCAGAGGTCGGGATATTGGGTTTGCCATTGGGCATGCCCCACCATGGCTACGCGGTCGCAGGGTGCATAAAGCGCGTTCGCGTTCCAGCCATAGTTAAAGGTGGGGGTGACCAGTTTGGGCCCGTGCGGCCATTGGGCATTCTCTAGTCGCCGGTTGGTGGTGATATCCCATGGGCAGGCGGTTGGTGCAGCGGCGGGAT
>DASYZH010000200.1:0-5180 GCA_035946435.1 Puia sp.
TAAATCGGAAAGCAAAGGCGCATCGGATAAATATTATCAGCAGGAGATCGACCGATGCGCGGGTTATACGTTCGACTATACGCGGACAGATATCGGCTGGTACCGGCAATGGATAGAGCTGCCATCTACAGTGCAGGGGAAACAGATGGTTCTTTCGTTCGATGCCGTCTCCAAGGTGGCGGAGGTTTGGGTGAATGGGCGGAAAGCGGGCGGTCATATCGGGATGTTCGGGGATTTTTCGCTGGATGTGAGCGCGCTATTACACCCGGGTAAGAACCTGGTCACGGTGAAGGTCTTGCGCAACTATGTGAATAATATTCAGAATGCGGACAAGGTCACCGATGTCGCGGTAACGGTGGAGGTCACGCAGCGGATGATCAAGGACCTCGCGCATGGGTTCTTTGTCGATGATCCCGCGGGCATTTGGCAACCGGTGAAGCTGACGATCACCGACCCGCTGCATATTGCCGATGTGTTTATCAAGCCGGGCCTCACGGGCGCTGCATTTGACGTCACCGTGCGGAATGACGGGCCGCGGGAGCGGCTGTTCTCGTTGCGGACCGCGATCGGAGATTTGGAGACTGGCGGACCGGGTGGGCTATATTCCGGGGTCTCGGCCCGCGATGTGCGATTAGAGCCGGGAGAACAGCGCGTATTGCAGTATGCCGTCGACGGGTTGCAGCCGCGGTTGTGGTCGCCGGAGGAGCCGAATCTCTATAATTTCAGGTTTGCGGTCACGGATGGCTCCGCGGGGAGTGGCGATCGGGACGGCGCGGCCGTGGTGGCGGATTCGGTCACGGTGTGTTCGGGTTTCCGGACATTCGAAGCGAGGGATGGGTACTTTTATTTGAACGGGCGGCGCTATTGGCTGCGGGGCGCGAACCAGACGGCGATGCCGCTGGGACCAAATGACGCGCGGCTGGCAGACCGGTTCTGCCGGTTGATGCATGACGAGCATGTCAATGCCACACGGACGCATACCGTACCCTTTACCGAGACCTGGCTGGAGGCGGCGGACCGCGACGGACTGGGGGTGAGCTATGAAGGCACCTGGCCCTGGCTGATGATCCAGAGCACGATGCCGGATTCCGCCTTGATCGAATTATGGCGGGTAGAATGGCTCGAGCTGTTGAAAAAGTACCGCAATCATCCAAGTTTGTTACTATGGACGGTGAACAACGAGATGAAATTTTATGACAACGATCCGGATGCCGAACGGGCGCGGCTCAAGATGCGGATCATCTCAGATGTGGTGAAGGAGATGCGGGCCATCGATCCTACGCGGCCCATGGTCTTCGACTCGAATTATCACCGGAACAAAAAGAAGTACGGGTCGTTCCTGGATTCCATAGACGATGGCGACGTCGACGACATCCATATGTATCCGAACTGGTATGACAACTCGATCTTCGACCAGTTCAAAGGCGAGTTCCAGGCGAAATACAAGAATGCGGGCCGGCCCTTGATCAGCCAGGAGATGTCCACGGGGTATAGCAACAATGAGACGGGGCATCCGGTGCGGTTCTATACGTTCGTGCATCAGACGCCGCAGGCGCTGGTGGGCAAGTATGCCTATGACTACGCTGATCCGGAATATTTCCTTCACACGCATGCGTTTATCACCAGGGAATTGGCGGAAGCCCTCAGGCGGACCGATGACCAGGCCACGGGTATCCTGCATTTCGCGAGCATCACGTGGTTCCGGTATGTCTATTCGGCGGACAGCATCCAGCCCTATCCCGTGTATTATGCCATGCAGAAGGCGTTGCAGCCTTTGCTGGTGTCCGCCGAATTATGGGGCCGCCATTTTTATGGGGGGACGCGACTGCCGGTGCGGGTTTGTATCGTCAACGACCAGGATGATGCTGTGCTTAGCCAGCCGGCGGTGTTGCAATGGGCCATACAGGGGGCTGACGGCAGGGTGCTGGCGACGGGCAGCGAGCCGGTGGATACGGTGGGATATTGTGGGCGCCGGTGGTTGTCGCCGAAGATCGGTCTGCCGGCGGTTGCAGGAAGGGTAGATGCGAAATTGGTTCTGCGGTTGATGCGGGGGGAGCGGGTGCTTTCTGCCAATGACTATCCGGTCGTGCTGGCCTCGCGGAGCTGGGTAGCCGATAAGACGCCTGCGATCACGCTGGTGGATCATAGCGGCTGGCTGGCGGAATGGTTGGATACGCTGGGGGTGAAGTACACCCGATATGAGACGGTGGAGGCGGCTCTGGCCGCGGGTTCATCAGGGTCGGCCGCGGGTGTCTCGGGGGCCGCTTCGGGCGGCGGGCCGGCTGCCGCGAGCAGACCGGTAGTGCTGGCAGGCCTGAATCCGGGAAATGCCTCGCTCGATGAGCTGGGAAAAATAAAAACATTTGTGCAGGGTGGCGGGAAGGTCTTATGGTTGAACCCCGGTACGATGGCGACGGTGGTCTATCCGGAGTTTATCAAAGGCGTTTTGGACAGCAGGGGTGAGATCATGAATATGGATATCCCCGAGTCGGCGGTCTTTGACGGACTGGAACCGCTGGACATAAGGAATTTTTATAACGGCAAGACAGAGCCGCCGACGGTATGTGCCAACGCCTTTGCGGTGGTGCGTGGTGAGAAGCTGAGCGCCCCGGCGAGCTTCACCCGGGTGCATGGGTATCTTTCCGGCGACATGGGGCAGCGGGTGGCGGTGATGGAAAAGCTGCGTGGGTTCCCGGTGGTCCGGATCGGCGACAAAGGGGTATTGTATCTTTCCCAGGTATTGCTGGAGAAGGCTGTCACAGATCCGGTGGCGGGGCGGCTGTTTACCAATATGCTGAAGAGCTTAGCCTACGATCTTCCTTAAGTTGTTATAGCTGGTGGTGATGCTGGCAAAAGCGTCCTTGGGCATATCGTGCTCGACGAAGAAATGCTGCATGCCGGCATCCTGCGCGTGGGCGAAGATGCGGCGGAAATCGACGACGCCGGTGCCTACGGGAACGGGACCCGAATGGTCTTTTGCAAGGTCTTTGCAATGCCAGAGCGGGAACCGGCCGGGATGTGCTTTGAACAGCGCCACCGGGTCGATGCCGGCCTTGGTGGCCCAGCAGAGATCGAGCTCCATCTTTATATGGGGGTCGAGATCGGCCAGCAGCCGGTCATAGGGCGTCTTGCCGTCCACGGTCACGAATTCTTCCGTGTGGTTGTGATAGCAGAGGGTGATACCGACCTTCCGGCAGGCAGCGCCGGTTTTATTCAAGACAGCGATGGACTTGTTGATCTCGGCGGTGGAATGCAGAGGTATATTGGCGCAGACCAGGAAGGGGATGCCGCCTTCGGCGGCCTGGTCTACCAGCTCCTGCATATTCTCCGTGAGGTTACGCATGGGCGGGAATTTGACGGGTTGGCCCTTGGCATCGAGCATGGGTTTGGCATTGGCGGGCATGTGGAACGGCGCGCCCAGCACGTGATGGGACTGCCAGCTCATGCCGAGATCGCGGATCGTGGCAGCGAATTCCTTTGGTTTCATCCCGTAAAAGCCGGGAAGTTTGCTATAGGCCGATTCGATCTCGGTGTAGCCGATGGCGGCGACCTTTTTGAGATAACCACGAGGATCGGCGTCCATGATCGGGAAGAGCGTGAACAGCTGCAGCCCGATGGCGTGGGACTTCGGCGAAGCGAGGTGTTTCGATTCGGCGAGAGCCCGGATGGCGGAGGAAGCGAATGCCGTGGCTGCAGCACTAGCGCCGGCGAAACGGATAAATTTTCTTCTGGAAAGCATACGTTAGTTTTTGATGGGCCGCCCTGGCGGCCCCATTATGTTATATTGACACAATATAACGAAAATTCGGGTGGCTATCGGGCGCGATGAAAGTTTTTTTGGTGGTTCGAATGATTAGTTCTTACTTTATATGTCTGAACATACTAACAAACGCCCCTTGATCGATCATAAAAGTAAAATGCCGCTTCACGTCCAGGTCGAAGATTATCTTCGGAAGCTCATCGGCATGGACAAATTCAAGAACGGAATCTTTTTACCAAAAGAGGTGGAATTGGCTAACAGGCTGGGGGTCTCGCGGAACACCGTGCGCCAGGCTACCAACAAGCTGGAGAACGAGGGGTTGATCGTGCGGAAGAAGGGGGTAGGCACGCGGGTGGCCGAGAAACGCGGATTGAAGACCGGGCTGGATCATTGGTATAGTTTTACCCAGGAGATGCAGGAGAAGGGTGTCGTCGTAACCAATCTGCAGCTCAAGGTCGAGTGGGTTTCGCCCAATGAGACGTTGCGGAATTTCTTTCACCTGGAGGCGGAGCGGAAGATCCTGAAACTATCGAAGCTCAAGGGGGAGGAGTCCGGTGAGCCCATCGTGTATTTCGAAAGCTGGTTCCATCCGCGGATCGGCATCAGCGAAAAGGATGAATTCGACCGGCCCTTGTATCCCATGCTGGAAGAGCGATATGGGGTGGTGGTCTTGCGGAGCAGTGAGAACATCAGCGCGCGGGAGGCCGGAGCCTTAGGAAGAAAGCTCAAGGTGGATCCCCATTTTCCGGTGTTGTTCAGGGAACGATTCGTCTATGATGTCGGCGACCGTCCCGTGGAATACAATGTCGGGTATTACCGGAGTGATAAGTTCACGTATAGCATCGACATTAAAAAAGGGAGCTTTTAGGACCCTTTTATTTTTTTGCCCAACCGAACTATGTTCAAACATACTGACATATTTGTTCAAACATCCTATCCTACCTTCGGCCGAAAGCCGCGCAGGTAGCGGGTTAGATCAAAATTCGGGACTGCCGGTATGTTCAGGACATATGACCAAAACAATCTTTCATTCACCAAACAATTGTTCGCATTATGGAAAAATTTAGACTGCAGCCAACTCACAGGGGAGGCAAGGCGGTGAGCGTCCTGTTCCTGCTGCTCTCCCTCTCTATTGGGCTTGTTCATGCCCAGTCCCGGCTCCGCACAGGACATGTCGTGGACGAAAATGGCAAGCCGCTCGCCGGTGTATCCGTCACCATCAAGGGACACAAGGGTGGGACGACAACGGATCAGGACGGAAATTTCACGCTTCAGACAACGGGCCCCGCGCGGCTCGTCTTTTCTATGGTAGGCTATGCCAATCAGGAGGTCAATGCCGATGCCGCCGGAACGGTGGCCCTTACCGCCTCGCATACCATCATCGATTCGGTGGTGGTCGTAGGTTATGGAACGATGCGGA